>JARFQH010000163.1 GCA_029287875.1 Desulfobacteraceae bacterium
TTCCACCGTAACTTCGGAGATGCCGTCGCGGCTGACGGAGTCGATGGAGCGGATGCCCTCGATCCCGCTGATGGTGTCTTCAACGATCTGCGTCACGCGGGTTTCGACAACCGCTGCGGCTGCACCGGGGTATGCCGTTTCGACGGAAACCACCGGTGGGTCGATATCCGGGTATTCCCTCACCGGAAGTCGATCGAAACTGATGACGCCGCACACCAGCAGCAGCAGACTGATGACTGTCGCCAGAACCGGGCGCCGAATGGAAACATCGGAAAGGATCATGGAGCTACCCGGAACGGCGGCCGGCTTCGCCAGCTTCGACCACGTTGACGGAACTGCCCGGCCTGACGCGGGTAAGACCCTGAACGATCACCTGCTGTCCGGCGTTTAAACCGCTGATCACCTCCAGCTTTCCCGGATTTCGCCGGCCGGTGACAATCTCTTTTTTCTCTACCGTGTTGTCGGGCGTCACCACCAGAGCGAATTTTTTATCCTTCTCCTGGATGACGGCCTCCTCCGGGATGATCAGGGATTGGGACCGGTTTTTAACCAGGTCCACGGTCAAGAGCATGCCTGGTCTGAGCAACCTATCCGGGTTGGGAATCTTGGCCCGGATCGTCAAGGTGCGGGTTTCAGGATCGACGCGGCTGCTGATGGCGGTCACCATGCCATTAAACCGCCGATCCGGATATGCGAGACTGCGTGCGGAAACAGACATTCCGTTTTTCAGAACGCCGAGGTAGGCTTCCGGCACGGTGAAGTCGAGTTTAATGGTGGTGGTGTCATCCAGGGTGGTGATTACGGTATCCGTATCCACCACGGCGCCGGTGCTGATCTGGCGGATGCCCAGAATTCCGGTAAAGGGGGCCCGAATGGTGTAATCCTGCAAACGAGCCTCCAGAAGCGACACTTTGGCTACGGCTATATCGAGCAACCCCTTCTCTTCGTCCAGTTGTGACCGGGAAGTGGCGTTTGTCTTTGCCAACCTGCGCATTCTTTCGAACTGCTGTCGCTGCTCCTTGAGCGCCGCTCTCGCTTCGGCCAGCAGGTATTGGGCTTCGCTGTCGTCCAGTTTTACCAACACTTGACCTTTGTTGACAAATTCGCCGTCATCAACAAGGATGGCGACCACGCGCTCCTCTACGGTTGGGGTGACCACCACCGATTCGTTTGCCTTGGTCGTCCCCAGGGCCTCCAATTTTTCCGTGAACGGTTCACTTGTGACCATGGCGGTTACCACGGGAACCGGTGGCCGAGTGGGTACCCGTGCCAGCGCGTATCCGGAGGTCTTTTCCCCGCCGCCTCTCAGCTGCGGAAACAGCAGCAGACCGGCAGCAAAGAAGACCGTTATTAGTCCTGTTATCAGCAGTATATATCTCTTTCGCATGGCTACCTCGTCATAGATGCGATACGGTTATTTCGTGTCCAATGTTATTTAATCCGCAATTATCGATTGAAGGGAAAATCGATACGGACTAAGCGGTAATTATCATCTATTCTAAGCACCCCTTTGGATGAATCAAGCAAGACCCGTTTTTATGGATGTAGGATAACGGACCAATTTTTAAATGTTAACTTGTACAAAATAGACGGCGATATAGGCTTCATGATAAAGTTTTTGGCAAGGCCAGAGGGAGAAGGCTGTATTGTAATACGCCGACGACCGATAACGCAGTCCAAAACCTTTATCTTAAAGCCTATAGAATCCTTTTTCCTATGTCATCGATCCATTGAGGGTTGACACCGGAGGCAAGCTGATGGATTCTAAAAATCTAACGAATCAGCATCACACCATTTAATCAATTGTGTAGAACACTACGCCGGGGATTTCATGAAACGTAAACCGACCGTCGACCCTCTTCTTACCGCTCCCAATGCCTGATCAAGACGTTGACAACAATGGCGACAGAAAACCGGTGCTTGATGCCGGCGATATATTCGATACATTGGCAGCGCAGTTTCCGGTCTGCATGGCCAGCGATGAATTTCATTTTTTCCCCCAGGCCAAGGCCAAAAGGTTCGATTGGTCCCGCTGGGATGACTTCTCTACAGAAACTCTGGCGAACGCCATCAGGCAGTTGACCCGATGGGACCGCGAACTCGGCCAACACCCGTCGCCCCTATTGTCGTCGGCCCAGGCCATCGATGCGGATATGCTGCGCCGCGCCATCCAGACGCTTCGCGACCAACTCGCACTGGTCAGGGTGTACGAAACCCAGCCGACGTTTTACCTCACGATTGTCGGCATCGGATTGGCGGAAGCTTTTGAAGCCGGATCGCAGGCCCTGAAGGCCCGCTTGAAGCATCTTCCCGCATTTCTCGATCAGGCCGGACGGAATCTGAATCGCGTCCCTCGTCTTTTCCGCGATCTGGGAATCGATATGCTCGCCAAGCAGCAGAAGTGGCTGGATTCCCTGTCACTGCCGGAGGCTTGCCGAATCTCCATCAAGAATGCCTTCGATCGGCTGGGCACACATCTCAGGCAGGCCCGCGTCCGTGAGGACACCCTGTTGCCGATTGAGCTATATGAACGAATCGCCACTTATCACATGGGGTGCTTTCTCGGGCCGGAGGACATCGCCCGCGAGCTGGAACTCGAAATTGCGGAAACCCGCTCGATATTGACGCAAGCGTCTGCATCCATCGCACCCGGTCGCCCATGGCAGACGGTCGTCGACGGTCTGCCTCTCCCGCAAATGCCGCCGGGCGGTGCTCGCGAAATTTACCGGAACGCCATCTCGGACCTGGCCCGGCATTGTTCAGCGCAAGGGCTGATCACGGCGGACCTGGTGCGGGAATGTCCGGTCAAGGTCGAAGGGATTCCGGATTACATGCGGCCGGTCCGCAGCAATGCCGCTTTCAGCATGCCTCCGGCCCATCCGCCCCGGGGCGGCACGTTCTTTATTCTGGAGACAGGCACAGGGGCGAGGATTCCAGCAGATTACCGTCTGCTGACAGCCCATGAAACATTTCCCGGCCATCACCTGCTGGACACAAGCCGCTGGCGTCAGGAGCGCCCGATCCGGCGCCATATCGAGTTTCCGATTTTCTACGAAGGCTGGGCCAGTTTTTCGGAAGAGCTCATGTTCGAAACAGGGTTTTTCTCCACCCCGGTCGACCGTATGCTGATGGCCAAGCGGCGTTTCTGGCGCGCCATACGCGGACAAGTCGATTTTGATATTCACATGCGCCGGCGAACGCTCGACCAAGCCGCCGCTTTTCTGACCTCGCAGGGAATCGGCCCCCTTCGGGCCGGGGCGATGGTCCAACGATATTGCTTGAAACCGGGCTACCAATTGGCATACACCATAGGGCGGCGCCGCTTTCGTCGGTTGTACGACGCCTTTTACCTAAAGGAAACAAATCCGGTCGCATTCGCCCGGCGGGTTTTGGCGCAGGGGGAAATCGGTTTTAACTATTTAGAGCAGGTGCTGCGGCAAGGAGATTAAGCATGTCCAGTTTTCTCGGCTATCATTCGGAATGGAACCTCGGCAGTCCCGGAGGCTGGGACTATCAGCGGATCACCCAGGAAATCGCCAAGGTGGTGTGGCGGAAGATCAACGAGGTCAGGCCCACCGGGGTCGACCTGAATTTCGACCACCCGATGCTCTATCCGGTCGTTAGCTTCGCCGAGATGCTGCTTGCGGTCCACCGTCAAAGAGAAGACGCCAATCCCGGTTTGCTGGCTGTGGTGGCCGAAGAGGAAACCTTGACCAATGTCACCGAGAACATCAATCTGGCCCGGCGGCTGGACGCCGTGGACGGTATTACCGGCATCCTGGCCGCCCCCCACGAGTTTGAGCAGCAAAACGGTCGCGTTTGCCACCAGGGACGGCCGGTTTCACTGATATTCATGGATTTCAACAACGACGTTTTCCTCAAACTGCACCGCAAGCACGATCTGACACCGCTCTACCAGGCCATCCGGGAAAACCGGGTTCTCAATCCCCGCGGCACCGAACCCATCAATGTGAAAAGCATGTTCGAGGTCATCACCGGACCGCAGTCCGTGCGCTTCAATCCGGAAACCGTGAATCGAACCCCCTGGACCCGGCGTTTTTTCTCCCGCCGGACGACCGGCCCCCGGAGCGAGTCGATCGGGGACCTGGTCGAGTGGACCCGTCAAAACTGGCCTAACCTGGTGCTGAAACCCGAGCGCGGCTATTCCGGGATCGGCGTGAAGGTGGGTGAGGTCGGCCAGGATGCGGACGAGGTCATTGAGACGGCCCTTGCCCAGGGCGGGTATATCGTTCAGGAGAAAGTCGCGCTGGGCCTGTGGGGGGAAGCCATGCCGGAAATCGACCGTGGACGGGGGCGGATCGTTCTCAAGAATCGCCAGACAGACTTCCGGTGTCTGATCGGTCCCGACCGGGTCTTCGGCTTTTTGTGCCGGTTCGGGGATGTGCCCACCAACGTGGGCAGTGGCGGCGGTGTGCAGCCCATGGCGATTCTGAAATCCCCCATGACAGTGCGCGAGGCGGTCGATCGCATCAACGGCACCATCGTGGAGATGGATTATGGCGATCTGCTGGCGATCGAAAACGAGCAGGTCGCACTGGCGCTGAAGGAAAAATTCACCTACCTTTTAGGACCGATAAAGATCGCTCTGCGACCCCGCATCATCACGGCGGAACAGCTGGCCGAGCTGGGCACTTACTGCAGGGCCATGTGGGATGACAGTATCAAGCTGGAGCAGATGTGGCATGCCGGCGAACTGGATGACTACATCGATATCGAAGAGGAAGAACTGGAAATCGCGCGTCTGCAGCCCTGGCACGGCGGCCCGGCCATTTTTGCGGCGGACGGCCTGTTCGGTTTCGGTGCGCACCTGGAGGAGTCATGACCATAGACGTGGACCCCGACTGGTGGAAGACCCTGTTCGACGAAGTATACCTGGTGACCGATGCCCGCAGTGTCGGCGATGACGACATCACGCGGCAGGAAATCGATATCTTCCTTGCACTTGTTCCCATGCAGCCCCATGATTGCATCCTCGATCTTTGCGGCGGTCACGGGCGGCATACACTGGAGCTTTGCCAACGCGGGTTCCGCGACTGCACCGTGCTGGATTACTCGCAGCCGCTGCTCGACATCGGTGCGCGGGTGGCCGCTCAGAGGCGCTATCCCGTTCAGTTCGTGCAGGGCGATGCTCGTCAAACCGAGTTGACCTCCGAGGCCTTCGATCACGTGCTCATCCTGGGGAACTCTTTAGGCTACATCCCGGAACCGGATGCGGACCTGCGCATCCTGCAGGAGAGTCGGCGCATCCTCAAGTCGCGGGGCTGGCTGCTGCTGGACGTCTCCGATGGGGAGGCCGTGAGCACGAAGATCGCTCCTCATGCCTGGCACGAGATCGGCGATGACGTGGTCGTCTGCCGCCAGCGGGAAGTAAAAGACGGTCTTGTCTGCGCCCGGGAGATGGTGCTGAGCAAAGGACAGGGGATGATCCGAGATAGAACTTACTGCATCCGCCTTTATGGCGCGGACGATCTGGCTGCGCTCGTCTCCCGCGCGGGTTTCGCCGACGTGCAGGTCCATACCGATGCGTCGGCCTTAAACCGCGTGGAAGATGTCGGCTGCATGAACCACCGCCTGGTGGTCGCGGCCCGGAAACAGTGAACCGAAGGGAAGTGCTTCTTGCGTTATGAAGGTCCCATATACCGGCCACCGAGTGAAGCCGACAGCCTTTTGATTCAGGCCACAGTGGGATGTCCGCACAACAAGTGCACCTTCTGCATGGTCTACAAGAAAGGACCCTTGTACAGGGTAAGGCCTGTGAAGGAAATCTGCGAAGACATCGATGAGGCGTGTGATGTCTATGGGGAGAAGGTAAAATCTCTCTTCTTCCCGGCCGGCAATTCCATTGCCATGCCGATCCGGGACCTGGCCGCTATATGCCGCTACAGTATGGATAAATTTCGGAGTCTTCAAAGAATTACCGTGTATGGATCTTCTCAGTACATCGCTGAAAAGGGACTGGCTGGCATGGTGACGCTCCGCGATGCCGGCCTGAGTCGGATTCATGTGGGGCTCGAAAGCGGGGATGATGACACCTTGAAAAGGGTGAAGAAAGGCACGATTGCCTCCGAGCAGATAGAAGCCGGTAAGATAGTAAGAGCGGCGGGTATGCAGCTCAGCGAATATGTTGTTTTAGGGCTGGGCGGCGTTGAAGGCTCGGGCAAACATGCGGTGAAAACTGCCGAGGCGCTCACTGAAATCGAACCGGATTTTGTGCGACTGCGAACTCTCGTGCCTAAAATTAATACTCTTTTATTGCACCAGATCAAAAAAGATCAGTTTCAACTTCTTTCTCCGCACCAGGTTTTGCAGGAAACAAGACTGCTGATAGAAAATCTTCACTGTCGAACCATCTTAACCAGTGATCACTACACCAACTACCTGGATCTGTCAGGAAATTTGCCCGAAGACAAAGGCAAGCTTCTCGATGAGATCGATCGAGCTTTGCAATGGGACCCAAACTGTTTTCGGCCGTTCTTTATCGGGACCCAATAGCCGATCGGGCGTAAGCGTTCACAGGGCACCGCATCTGCTTTGTTGTCGGGCACTTGAAGTACAAAAGGTCGTCTGCGCACCCGACGCCTTGCATCTGCGGCACCCTGTAAACGCTTACAATTAGGTTGTTTGAAGCGCATCGGACTTTGCGACCTTGTGAATGGTTACGATCGGGTTATATTCCATGCCCACATCGACTTAATCCCAGTGCGGATGCGAAAACCGTGGTTTCATTTTATAAGACGAGAGCTGCGATTTTTCGGTGACAAATAACACAAATGATCATATCGACAAACCAGCCTTATTTTGCCCCTTATCCAGGCTTTTTTTACAAGGCCCACCTTTCGGACTATTTTGTCATCCTTGATGATGTGCAGTTACCCCTCAAAACAACCTGGGTCACCCGCAACCGGTTTAAAAACGATCAAGGTACCCTATGGATGACCATCCCTGTGCGGAAAAAAGGGCTGGGGTTGCAAAAAATCAGTGAGGTTCGAATTTGCCACGCCGGAAACTGGAAAAAAAAGTATTTGCGCAGCCTTCAAAGCGCCTATTCCAATGCCCCCTTTTTCCGGGATCATATGGGATTAATGGAACGGGTCCTATCCCTGCAGTATGACGACCTACTGGGCTTGAATCTGGATATCATCAACTATATTTCGGACTATCTCAAGATCAAGACCCGAATAATGCTTATGTCGGAGCTGGGTGTTTCGGGAAAAGGGACTTCGGTGATTATCGATATCTGCAAGTCCTTGGGGTCTACCCAATTTCTGGTTCAGTCTTCGGCTCTGGCCTATTATGATCCGTCTCGTTTTATTTCGGAAGGTCTTGAATTGGTCTCTTTCAAAAAGCCCGAGTATATTTATCCCCAGATGTGGGGCGATTTTATCGCCAACCTCTCGGTTCTCGATATGATGTTCACCTGCGGCGCCAAGGTCCGGGAAATTGTCCTGGTGTAACGCTTCAGCCTGTTCAGGTGAATTTTGGCTTTCGGGATTCGAGGGGATGTTCCACGGAACCCCGTCAATGTGAGCTTAAAGACAGTCTCTTGCCCCGGTAGTTTGTTCCGTCCAGTTCGGCGAGCCGTGCCCCCGGCCTACCGGACCGCATTAAGAATAGGATAAGAGCGGCCCGCGCCGTTTGATCAGCGCCGCGATTGGTCCTAATCAGAAGCGACCATTTTGTCTACGTCAAGCTTGTACAGCAGGTTTTTATCCATCGAGTAGGTCCACGGCAAGCCCTCCAATTTCCAGCCCCCGGCCCAGCGTTTACCATAATAAAGGCTATCTTTGTTCTTGTTCTTTCCGCCCTCGAAGCCCCCCATCATGTTGAAGACCTTATCTTCGGCGAAGCCCGCTTTTATGGCTTCGTTGCAGGCCGTACAGCTCCGGTTGCCGCTGCGGCACAAAATGATCAGCGTATCGGTTTCAGGAGTGAAACGGGTCAGCAAGTCTTTGCCGAAATTGGAATTGGCTTCCTCTGCATAGCCTTTTTTTCCGATTTTGGTTGTCAAAAACCGGATGGGGATATTGTAGGCACCGACGGGATGTCCCACATACTGGTATTCTGCTCGGGTCCGGCAATCCACAAGAAACATGTGCTGAGGATCTTTCTTGACCATTTCGTAGGCTTCGGCCGGTGTGACATTACCGCCCAGATGTTCCTTGTTTGCCTTATACGAGTAATCAGAATTGGCCACTTGGGCCGAATAAATAAGACCAACGATAATGGCGAGAAAAATCAATGTACGTCTACGCATGATAGTCCTCCTTTTTCTGCAATATGGTTTTAGGTTGGCAGCCAGCCTGTCGGCCGGTTATCAAGAGTTCCGGCAAGAAATAATTTCACCTCTTGCTTGACTTATGGTCCGTCTACTGTGTTACATCCACCAACACGTATCTCGATATGCGCCGGAGGATGTGCCTTGTAGACAAACCACAATTCCGCGCAATCGTGTGGAATTATTTCTTGCCGTGACCCTAAAAGACCGTCAGTTCTTATCGATCGATCAATTCTTTTGGCATTCTGCTGTCTGGAACGATGACCATGGCATTGGCGGAAAGCTCCCATGACGCCACATCCGCTGGTTTTAGGAATAGCGCCTGATTGCCGTGGCAGTTGTTGCAGGACTGGTTCTGCTTTGTTATCCGCCGGATATTGTGGGGTGTATCCAGTTTCCATGTGGGCAGGTTGTCGAATCGGCTGAGTGCGTTTTTAACATAGAAATCGAAAAGTTCTGGATTGGTCGGTGAATGCCGGAGCACGACATAATCATATGGACGCTCTGTTGTTTTTAGCGGGTTCAGACCGATCTTAAGCAACATAACGGTCTGCTTACATTTATAATAGGGCAATCCCTTTTGATCGGTGCCAACGTGGCACGAGAAACAATTCTTGTTTTCTTGAGCATGGCACACTTGACAGGCGAGTTTCTGCAGATGCAATCGATGGGCTTCATTGGGCGTGTTTTCCGCTTGCACTTGCGGGTGGCATCGGAGACAATCGGGGCGGCGGGGAACATTAAAACGGGTCGGCACCTCTCCGGGATCCGCATGCATCTCTATGGCCTGATGGCAGGCCATGCACGTCATTTCTTCCTTTTCGAAGTGAACGTCAGGCGCATACTTATCGTTCAAACCAGTATACTCTCCAAACACTCTTCCTCCGTGGCAGCTGGCACAAGTAACATCCATGAGCGGACTTTTTTTAAAAATGTGCTTGGCAAGGAGACCGCCGCGCACATAATTCGGACGACTGACGTGGCACTGTCCGCAACTGGCGTGGCATTGTGCGCAGTGTTTCTCCTTGGCGGCCATCACCTTTTCCCGGGTTGTATCCGCCTGGCTGATACGCTGATGGATAATTCGATCAAATGTCGCCAGGGTATAATGAAGGCTTTGCGGTGCCGTGGCAGCGATCTCTTCATGGCATGACCCGCAAGCGTCAGACGGGTCTGGGAAAGTAGGATCCTTTACGACACCCTTATGGGCCGTCTGCCAGTTTGAATCATTGGGATTTCCGCCGTGGCACGCATGGCATTCCAATTGACCATGTTCGGTATCCAAAAACGCCTTGGAAACATAAACTTTTTCATAGGGCTCCAACGGAGCCAAGGGTCCCCCTCATCCTTCGCCCGCGATCTCCTGGGACGCGGTCGGTTTTCCTTTGATTTTCTCGATTTCCCATCCCAGCCGGATGAGCCCCTTGACATTGGTGTGGCACTTGACACATTGATTTTCGCTTGCGCAGTCAGCGGTGGCCAGGGGTTTATCCGAAAGGGCCGAGATCCCTAAAAATAGGGCGCCGGACAGTATTAACCACTTGATATATCGTTTCATTTGCGACTCCCTGACCGGCTCACTGGTGAACATGTCACGCTGCAAGCCAACCTTAAACTACCCCCCTGCACCCAAAAACGATGTCAAAGACGTCACTGAAAGTAGGTAAGAACGCGCGTTTAGGAAGCGAATGAAATTGATCTGGAGCCGCGCTCAGGGAACGAAATGGCAGTGCATTGAGAGTGGTGGACCGGATTCAGCTGCAGGTCAAAGTGAGGAGACTTCAAACGAAAGTAAACGAAGCGCGATATTGTGCATAAAATTTATCGAAGGATGTTTCAGTTGTCAAGTGAGATTTTATTTGGTGGTTAGAGTCTCAGATCGTAACTTTTCCACAAAATACGAAGATGTGTTGTTAAAGTGAAACCACTTGAATTATCGGGAATAGGGTTATAGGTGTCTGATCAACGGTTACGACGTTTTGAAGCCCGGGCAGCCGGTCATCTCTGCATGCTTGCGGCTGCCGGGATACTGGCGACAGATTTCCGGGCGGACTTCATGGATCCGGCATTCCCAGTGGTTTTGGGTTGGTATTTTGTGGAGCCATGGACAGGGACTCCCCGTTTTTCCGGTGCCAATTCTTTCCCACATGCGGTAGGCGAAGGTGTTGTTCTCCCGTTTGACACGCCGCACTTTTTTCAGGATGTCCGTTCGGCCCGACGCCTGCCAGCGGTTATAGTCGGCTTCCGTGAGTTGATCATAGTAGTCGAGGCTACGGCAGCAGTGTCCGCACTGGCGGCATGAGAAATCTTCCATG
>JARFQH010000175.1 GCA_029287875.1 Desulfobacteraceae bacterium
ACGAAAAGCCGAACGCGACGGCCGGCCTTGTTCATCAGTTCACGCGGCAGCAGGGCCGTGCGAAGTCGGGGATGCAACACGCCCAGAAGCTGGAAGAGCAGGCTGTTCCGCCCCGGGAAAAATACCGGCAGCACGGCCGCCTGGGTGCGCCGGGCGATGGCCGCCACATGCAGACTCCAAGCCGGATCGGCCACCCGTCCCTTCTTCCAGCGGAAACTGGCGACCTCGCCAGCTGGAAATGTCGCCAGAACACCACCGGCTTTCAACCATGCCAGTGCGGTTTTCAGTCCTCTCAGGTTCCCCTTCTCCGATCCGGGGGCCTCGAAAGGGTCAACCGGTACAATGGTGTCACCGATGCCGTCCACGCGTTTTAGAAGGTAGTTTGCCAGAATCCGAAGGTCGGATCGCACCTGCAGCAGCACCGTTCCAAGGATGACGCCTTCGACGCCGCCGAACGGATGATTGGCCACTACCACCAGCGGCCCCCGCGTCGGGATGTTGCGCAGGTCCTCCGCACTGAGTTCGTAGCCAACCCCCATCGATGTCAAAGCACTTTGAAATATTTCCAGTGGGCCTTTGCACGCATCCAATGTTTCATGATATTCGGCATAGCACCGGTTCACGCGGTCGAGGTGCAGGAGCGTTTCGACAGCCGGCTGAATCAATGCCATCGTCCGGCGCATAACCTGCGAATCGAATCCGGAGGTCAGATCGATCAGTTTCGGCGATTGCGGCGTCAAGTGGCGGTGATCACGAAGATCAGCAAGACCTGTATTCATGGCGCTGCCTACCTTTCAGTGCTTATGAAAAAATCGTGGGTAGCGTTTGACCGGCTATTGAACGGCACGTATTGTCATGGACCAGTTAACGCTGTAGCCTATTTTCCGTCCACAAATGGCCCTTTTCCAAAATTTCGACGTCAACCGGCGGAATCGCATGTGCGGCATACAAGAGTACGCCTCCGCGCAATGCCGCTGATTTTCTTGAACTTTCAGAAAATTGCACATTTCTGGATCGGAAACATATCAGTGCCCTTTATAAAACCGCGGATGGCAATAGCCTAACAATCAAGTCTGATAACATTATATTGCGCCGTTTTGGTTAGCAAAACGGCAGAATTATGTGAGGAATCGGCTAGTGACCGTTTATTAATGGCCCATTTCCCGCCGCGTCCCGTCATGACAGGATGCGACCTTGCCCTACGAATACAAATGCTCATTCGTAATTACAAACGAGCTAAGACACTAAGGTCTACACCATGATTGCCGATAGAAACCAGCCGCATCGCATCGGACGATCGGTCGTAATGATGTGTATCATACTCCTGATGGTCGCCCATGCGGCGCGGGCGGAGCGACGCAGTAACGGTGTTTCCGTCGACGGCGGTTTCTCGCGATTCTCATTCGCGGGATTGCCCGATACGCCGCCGCAGACACTCACTCCCTCCCCTTCCGATGCATTTCCTGTAGAACGAGCTTCCGCCCTCTTTTTCGGTAAGCGGATAGAGGGTGCCGGCGGGTTGGTGATAACCATGATTCTAATCGCCCTGGCGACCCTTGTCAGCGAAGATTTGACCTGCATCGGAGCCGGACTGATGGCCGCCGGAGGTGCCATCGGCCTGACGCCGGCCGTGGCGGCATCGTTTACCGGCATCTTTGTGGGCGACATTCTGCTGTATCTGGCCGGCCGCTTCATCGGCCAACCGGCCCTTCGCCGCCCGCCACTCAAGTGGGTCATCAAAAGCGACGACGTCGCTCGCGCTTCACGCTGGTTTGCCGCCAAGGGGGCGGTCATCGTCCTGACGAGCCGCTTTTTGCCCGGCAGTCGACTGCCGACCTATTTCAGTGCCGGTATGCTGGGAGCCGACTTCCGGCGCTTTTCGCTGTATCTCGGACTTGCTGCCGCTCTGTGGACGCCCATCCTGGTCGGCGTATCAGCCCTGGTGGGGCATCAAATGTTCGCCTATTTCGATCTATTCAAACAATATGGCATATGGGTCCTGCTGGCAACCGTCCTGCTGCTGTGGCTAATCTTGAAGACGGTAGTCCCGGTTTTCAGCTCTCGCGGCCGCCGCCTGCTCCTATCGAGCTGGCGCCGCAAAACCCGTTGGGAATTTTGGCCGCCGACTGTCTTCTACCTTCCGGTCGCTGTCTACGTCCTGTGGCTCGGGATCAAACACCGCTCCCTGACGCTCTTTACCGCAGCCAATCCGGGAATACCCGACGGCGGATTTATCGGGGAGTCGAAATCGAGGATTCTAGAACAGCTGCAAGATCACGGTGAATTCGTGGCCCGCTTCGACGTGATTCCGGCCGACATGACGACGTCGGCGAAAATCGAACGGGCCGAGGGGTTCATGCACCGGAACGGCGGGAGCTTCCCTGTTGTTCTCAAACCCGATGCCGGTCAGCGCGGCACGGGTGTCGCCGTTATCAGAAACCGACCGCAACTCTACCATTATTTGGGGCACGCCGAGGGTGCCGCCATCATCCAGGAATATGTGGACGGATATGAATACGGTGTCTTTTACTACCGCTATCCGGACGAAAACGAGGGAACCCTTTTTTCCATCACCGACAAACGTCTGTTGACGTTGACCGGAGACGGCCTGAGCACTCTCGAGCAGCTGATTCTGCAGGACGAACGGGCGATGTGCATGGCGCCTTTTCACTTCAGGCGCCATCAAGACCGGCTGTTTGACGTGCCCCGTTTCGGTGAGAGAATCGCGCTGGTCGAGGTCGGAACGCATTGCCGCGGAGCACTTTTCTTAGACGGCAGCGCCGTTAGTTCGCCGGCCCTGGCATCCGTGATCGACAGGATCAGCAAACGGTTCGAGGGCTTTTATTTCGGTCGCTACGACATCCGGACTCCCTCGCTCGAGGACTTCCGAAAGGGACGAAACTTCAAAATCGTCGAGCTGAACGGTGTGACCTCGGAAGCGACACACATCTACCAACCCGGAAACAGTATCTGGAGCGCCTACCGGACGTTGATGCGGCAGTGGCGGATCGCATTTGAAATCGGTGCCGCCAACCGCGGCCGCGGTGTGCAGCCATCCACCGCGCGCCGGCTGCTGGCCGCCCTGCTGACATGAAAACGGCATACCGATCACTTCCCGGAAGATAAGCACTGCCTGTCAGCCATATCGGTGCCACAGAAGTTGAATAGTCCGATTCGACCGTTTGAAATCGGATCGCCGCGTGGTATCATTGTTCCACAAGAGTGAGAGTGCATGCGGACAGGTGACTTGAGGTCTTAAATAAAAACACACGAAAACCAGAAAGGTTTGCGAGATGGCGGATTACGAGGCCTTTAAGAATGAAGTACTTTCCAGTGCGCGGTGGCTGTGCGATAATGGCTTTTTCGGCGCCAAACTCGGTAGTGGCGGCAATGTTTCCCTGTACATGCGTGCCGAAAACCTGATCGTGATCACGCCGAGCCGCAAACCCTACCACAAGCTGTCGATCAATGACATTTGCGTCATCGATCCACAGCTCAATTTAATCGAGGGTCACCTGCCACCCTCGATGGAATCGGCCATGCACGCCGGCGTTTACAAGAGCCGCTCGGATGTCAAAGCCGTGGTTCATACTCACCAGATGTTTGCCAGTGTTCTGGCAGTGATCAAGCAGCCGATTCCAGCGCTCTTCGATGAAATCACTTATGAAATCGGTGCCGAAGTCGCCGTCATTCCTTATGCCCTCTCAGGCAGCGCGGCGCTGGTCGACAACGTGGTATCGGGGCTGCAGAACGGCTGCCGCTGCTACATCATCCAGAACCACGGTGCGCTCTGCCTCGGTGCGGACCTCGCCGAAGCGATGCACAATGCGGAACTGTTGGAAAAAACGGCCCAGGCTTATTTTTACGCACTGTGCAGCGGCCGCGAGATCAGCCGACTGCCTGATGATGCGGTTCAGAGGTTGCTGAGTATGCGAAAACAGAGTTAGTGTCCATCCACAGGCGGCATCTTTCGGCTCCGGTCGGCGTTCTCGCTTCCTGTCGATCCGCGGAGTAGCCCGCTACGCCTGCGGTCGCCAGCTCGCTACGGCCTTGCCCGGAACCAAAAACTACCACCTGTGGATGGACACGAGTTGCCTCCCGATCAATGCTTTTAATAAGACCGAAGCAACCGCAGCGAGTGAGCCCTCAATCCGGCAGCCGGTCGACGACGCGGTTGACGATGGCGCCGATCTTTTCGATCCGGCACTCCACGACGTTACCGGCCGTCAGCACGACGGGCGGGTTACGGAAGTATCCCACCCCGCTCGGCGTACCGGTTGAAATCACGTCTCCCGGGTAAAGGGTCATGTCCTCGCTGATGAATTCGATCAAGGTGGCGACGTCGAAGATCATGTCCCGGCTGTTGCCGTCCTGCATGAGAATGCCGTCCACCGATGCCGTCAGCTGCAAATTCTGGATGTCGCCGATCTCCTCCATCGTCACAATGGCCGGTCCCAGTGGGGCAAAAGTGTCGAGGGACTTGCCGCGAAACCACTGTGAGTCGGCGAACTGGGCCTCGCGCCCGGAGACGTCGTTCATGATCGTCACGCCGGCCATCACATCACGGGCATCGTCTTTGCGAATCCGCTTTGCTTCCCTTCCGATCACCACCGCCAGTTCGACTTCCCAGTCGATTTTCCCGCAGCTGCGCGGCAGTAATATCGGATCGTAAGGACCGTTGAGGGTATTCGATCCCTTGCAGAAGAGAAACGGTTTGTCCGGTTGGTCGAATCCGCCCTCCTTGGCATGTTCAGCGTAGTTTTTCCCCAGGCAGATGATTTTAGAGGGCCGATCGAGCGGACAGCCGCGTCGTATGGTCATCGGTTCGCCGATCGCGTCGAGGCCGGCGGCCTTGTCGAGCCAGCCGTTGCGAAAAAAGATTTCACCAATGTCGGGGATGTCGGGAAAATACCGCCGCAGATCGACGATGCGATCATCGATCTCGATTCCCGGCCGCTCCATTCCTTTAGGTCCGAAACGAATCAACCGCATTGTCATTGCTCCCTGCTGTTACGACCGTCTTCAAAGCACTTCCCGGCATACCAGTTGATCTGACGGCAAATTCCCCGGATGATGCTGACCTCCTTGGCCCTGAGCTGCATCCGGGTGAAGAAATGGCGGATCCCGGCCATCCAGTAGTCCGGGTTTTCCGGGTTGATATAGTTGATGCGCACGAGAATATCCTTCAACTGATCGAACATCCCGTCCAGTTCATGGCGGTTTGCCAGACGGGGAGCATATACCCCTGGCGCTCCCCGGTTGGCCCCGAAAAGCTCGTAGCAGATGACCATGACAGCCTGCGCCAGATTGAGAGACGCAAAGTCGGCCGTCGGGATATTGACCAGCCACTGGCAGTAGCGAATGTCTTCGTTGGTCAGTCCCCGGTCTTCCGGCCCGAAGAGCACGGCCACCTTATTGTTGCGGCTGATCGAAATCAATTCCTGGGCCAGTCGGGCCGGCGATTCGATAACCGCACGCTGGCGGCCGAGACGCGCCGTGGTGCCCACCACCAGATTGAAGGAAGCCAGAGCCTCCGTGAGGGTTTCAAAGACCTGCATTTTTTCGATCACATCGATGGCGGCATGGGTGGCCATTTTAACAATGCGGGTCAGATCACAATTCTGCGGGGCAACCACCACCAGTTTATTGACGCCCATGTTACGCATGGCCCGGGCGGCGGCGCCGATGTTTTCCGGATAGCGGGGCCGGTTGAGGACGATGGTGATATGGTCCAGTTCGACGCCCTCTCGCATCAGCTGATGATTTCGAGCCGGTTGAAAAAGTAGCCGATCTCGAAAGCGGCGGTATCGGGCGCATCCGAACCGTGCACCACATTTTTTTCGATGTCGGTGGCAAACTCGTGCCGGATTGTCCCTTCGGCCGCTTCTTTGAAATTGGTGGCCCCCATCAATTCGCGGTAGCGGGCAATGGCGTTCTCGCCCTCGAGGACCATCACCACGCAGGGCCCGGAAGACATGAAATCCGTGAGGCTGTCGAAAAATGGGCGCTCCCGGTGCACCGCGTAAAACCCGCAGGCCTGGGCCTTGGTC
>JARFQH010000201.1 GCA_029287875.1 Desulfobacteraceae bacterium
GCAGGCCGTTACCTGGTCCAGAAGGCTGAGAGCGTCGCGGATGCTCCCCCCGGCTTCGCGGGCGATCAGCGTGAGGCTGCTCCGGGAAATGTCGAAATGTTCCAGCCCGCAGAGCTTCTGCATGTGGTCGGTGATTGACGCCAGAGCGATCCGTTTAAAGTCGTGGCGCTGGCAGCGGGACAGAATCGTTGCCGGTATTTTGTGGGGTTCGGTGGTGGCGAAGATGAACATGACGTGGGCTGGCGGTTCTTCCAGGGTCTTCAGCAGGGCGTTGAAGGCCGGTGTGCTGAGCATGTGGACTTCATCGATGATGTATATCTTGTGAGGGCTGTGGGCCGGCATGTACTTGACGTTGTCCCGCAGTTCCCTAATCTGATCGACACTGTTGTTGGAGGCACCGTCGATTTCGAAAACATCGACGGCCTTGCCGGAAGTGATCTCGCGGCACGGCTGGCAGTCATTGCATGGTTCAGGAGTCGGTCCTGCCGCACAGTTCATGGCCTTGGCCAGAATTCGGGCCACGGTTGTCTTTCCGGTGCCGCGCGGTCCGGTGAAAAGTATGGCGTGGGCCACGCGCCCGGCCGCAATGGCATTGATCAGGGTCCGGGTCACATGGTCCTGGTCGACAACGGCTTCAAAGCTCTGGGGACGATATTTTCGGGCGAGGACCAGATACGACATAAAAACCCTTCAACAGGTTAAACCGGATCCCGGCCGGTCTGAAGAGACGAAGCTTGCAGCAGCACCCTTTTCGGTGGCGGATGCCGGGTCGCAGTCGGCCGGTTTCGTCTGAACTATACGGGTAGCATCTGCAAACAGTTGATGGCGGAGAGAGAGGGATTCGAACCCTCGGTGCCGCTTTTGACAGCACACACGATTTCCAGTCGTGCTCCTTCGGCCAGCTCGGACATCTCTCCACAAATCTGCGGGTAAAAGGAACGTGACATTCATGCAGTCGGCGGATTGGGTGATTCATGGACGGAAACCAGCTAACGTGGCGGAGAGGGTGGGATTCGAACCCACGATCCCGTTTTTGACAGGATACCGCTTTTCGAGAGCGGGGCCTTCAGCCGCTCGGCCACCTCTCCGGCATCTTTTTCCGACCCATCGCGGTTGCCCTGAATACCGTTTCTGCACAATTCTGTCAACCACCTTATTTTACCTTGAACTCCTACCGCCTTTCTAGTATCAGATCGGCGTCTCATTCGCCAATTGCGGACATGTCGGGAATACGCCCGGGCAAAACCCATCCGGCGCGCGCCTAATGGCGCCGAGCATTTCGACTGAACTTGTAAAGTGGAATCACTCAACGAAGCCTGATTACAAGGAAAGACCAACGATGGCCGAAGTCATTCCCTTCCGGGGGATCTTTTACAATCCGGACAAAGTCAACAATCTGGCCGATGTCATAACGCCGCCGTTCGATGTGATTTCGGACACCGAACAAGAAGAATTCTACACGCGCAGTCCTCACAATGTGGTCCGGCTCATTCTGGGCAAGACCTCTGCAGACGACACCCCGTCGCACAACCCGCACAGCCGGGCGGCCGACTATCTACAAAACTGGCTTGCAGATCGGTCGCTTGTTCGCGACACCGCGCCGGCCTTTTACCTGACCACTCTCGACTTCACCATCGATAACCGGCCGGTCACGCGATCCGGACTGATCGCGGTTGTGCGACTGGCCCCGTTTGACGCCGGCATCATTTTGCCTCACGAGCGAACCTTTACCAATGTCAAGTCGGAGCGGCTGGCGCTTATGAAGGCCTGTCACGCTAATTTCAGTCCGATATTCGCAATGGTCCCGGATGACGCCGGGGACTTCATTAACTTAACACGGCACCTATCGGCCCAGAGGACACCGGGTATCGCCTTCAGAACGCACGACGGGTTCTACCACAAACTCTGGCGCATCGTCGATTCCGACAGCGTGTTGAAGATCAGCGCTGCTCTGCAATCCCGAAAACTCTACATCGCCGACGGCCACCACCGTTACGAGACGGCGCTGAACTACCGCAATTGGGTACATGCCGGCCAACCGGATCTCTCCGACGGGCATCCGGCCAACTTTGTCATGATGTACCTTTGCAGCATGGCCGACCCGGGGCTTGTCATCCGTCCGGCGCACCGCCTGCTCCGGGATGTGTCGTCATCGGCGATCGATCGTCTTTTGGTCGTGGCGAAACCTTATTTCGAGATCGAAACGATATCTTTTAGCGGGTCCGAGCGCGACGGCGCACTTGAGCGCTTCATCGGCAAACTGAACGGCAGCGGCATCGGGCAGTCGATCGGCATGGCCGTAAAAGATCGACGGGCCTTCTACTATCTGACGCTTAAGAATTCGTCTGACCTCAATGACCTTTTCGGGCCTGACTGTCCGGGACCGCTGCGTCAACTGGACGTCACGGTGTTGACCCGCCTGATCTTCACTGAATTCCTGGAATTCGATCAGGCCCGTCTCGACAATGAAAAGCTTATCGATTACACCACGGATGCCAGGGAGGCTGTCGGTCGCGTTCATCGCGGGGACTTTGACGCCTGTTTTATTCTCAACCCCACGAGCGTGCAGCAGGTCCGGGCTGTGGCCGATCAGGGACTGGTGATGCCGAGAAAAGCCACTTATTTTTATCCGAAGGTCATTACCGGACTGGTCATCAATCCGCTGACCTCTTAGCCCAATGCAGGCCTTTGGCTGCAACCAATCAACCTGGTTCATATTCTTATTTTCATCGAGAATTCCTGGCCTGGTGCGACGTCCTACCGCCCGGCCGCCTGTCAGGGCCGAAACATCATTTCGATTTCAGCGGTATAGTCACCGTTTTCCCGATAAATAACAAGGGGCGGCGCCACGACCATGCCGGGATGGCCACCTTTTAGCCCTTCGATCAACACCAGTTTGGCATTGGTGGTGGCGCCGGAGTGAATCATGCGGCAAAATTTGGGTTCGATGCCGGACGACTGCATTTGGTACAGAACCTCGGTCATTCTTTCAGCCGTGTAAACGGTGACGAATTTACCGCCGGTTCGTAAAACACGACGTGCGGCTGCGATGATATCGGGCAAGGCGACCTTGATTTCATGCCGGGCAACGGCTCGCTGCGGATGTGGGTTTAGACGCCCGGACTCGGTTTTGCGGTAGGGTGGATTCGTGACGACCCAGTCGACAGGTCCTGGAAGGCGCGCAGGATCGAGCCCTTTCATGTCTTCGCACAAAATACGAATGCGGGTCTGCATGCCGTTGGTACAGGCGTTGACGCGGGCGAGGTTGGCCAGTTCCGGCTGAATTTCAACACCGATGACAGTGGACTCAGTGTAACGGTAGGCCAAAATCAGGGAGATGATGCCGCACCCTGCACCCAGATCCAGGACGGTTTCTCCGGGACGTGGACGGATGTGATCGGCGAGGATGACGGCGTCGATAGAGAACCGATAGCCGTTGCGGAATTGACGGACCTGCAACCGGCCATCGAAAAAAGTATCCGACGTGATTGCCTTCATGCTTTTGTTACAGCCTTCTTCGGAAACGAGATAGTTCTCATCCATGGTTTTTTAATGGCCATTAAGAGTGTCCATTTCATAAATGAGCACTGCCTCTGGCACAAGCACCCAATTTGATCGAAGAGGAAACTGTTAAGTTTCATATAAGAATTCTTATCGCGGGGCATGGCTGCATCCCGCACTGGCGGGATTTGCGGCGAGGCGTATTTTACGGTCGCCGCAGCTGCCCTTACGGGACGGGGCCGATCTTGAACAGGATGTCTTCAATCAAGTCTTCGTTCAACGCGTCGTTTACTTTCCGGACAATCTCTTCTTTGAGAAAATGAAGGTGGTGCAACCAAGGCGAACTGTTGACGTGCACCAACAGGGTCTTTTCCTTGAGAGCAGCCGGCCGGGTGTTTTCGGCAATGATTTCACCAACGATCTTGTCCCACTTTTGACCGATGCGAGAGATTTCAGCCGCTGTCCGGGGGACGTGACTGTGCAGAATTTTGTCGATGACACTGCCGATCGGAACTGCCGAATGGATTTTTTCTCTTTTTTCCTTCATCGATTTCTTTCAAGCGATGTCGCCTGCAACCGGGTGGGAAGGCAGGCATAAGCCCAATTCAATTATCTAAAAGGCTTAATATTAAGATTTGTAACCGTTCACAGGGTTGCAAAATCCGATGCGCTTCAAATCACCTAAACTGTAAGCGTTTGCAGGGTGCCTCAGATGCAAGGCGTTGGGTGCGTAGACGTACTTTTGTACTTCAAGTGCCCGACAACAAAGCAGATGCGGTGCCCTGTGAATGCTTACAAAGATTTTGACAAGACCGGAGAGAAAATACACCGACGACCGATAGCGTTGTCCAAAACCTTTATCGCAAAGTCTATAGCGTCGAATCCCATCAGATGCAACCGTCTATCGCAAAGACATCCATTCGAAAAATCATTCCACCGGCATCAGTCGCGCGGTTTTTCCGATTTTCGCTTGACTTGGTGGGATATGGTTTTATAATTGAATGCCTATGCCGATTCGTAAATAGCACTCTATTATCTTTTTTTTTCGAGCGTTTTTATAACTTATCTCTGCACCGCTTCATGATAGATACGCCGAGTTTGCGCAACGGTGTCGGATTGGATGCATCAGCGCTCAAATTGTTGTGATATGATTGAGTAAACCTTTATACTCGACCGCGCTTTTGGATCGGTTTCTGCAGTCGATTCGGAAGGCAATTTGACAGGACAAAAAATGAGTTGGGATTGGGAAAAGTTAAAAGAACAACAGCAGAAAATGGGTGGCGGAGTGCCGCCAAACGTGGATGAAGTCGTCCAAAAGTTGAAAAACATCAAATTTCCGGGCGGCCCGATTCTGATTGTTGTTCTGTTGGTTCTTGCGGCCGTCTGGTCGTCGATCTTTACCGTGAAACAGGATGAAGTCGGGGTTGTCCAACTCTTCGGGCGATACGTGAGGTCTGCTCAACCGGGGCTGAACTTCAAATTGCCGCTCGGAATCGAGCGGGTCACCAAGGTGAACGTAAAGGGCATCCGTACCGAAGAATTCGGTTTCAGATCAGACGGAAGCATAGCCCGATCGCGTTTGGGGTCCAGTGAGACTGAAACTGTGGCGTTGATGCTGACCGGTGATCTGAATGTGGCGGTGGTCCCCTGGATTGTCCAATATCGCGTCAAGGATCCGTATAATTACCTGTTCAAAGTGCGCAACGTCCTTCGGCTGCTGGTGGACATGTCCGAGGCCACGATGCGGCTGGTCGTGGGCGACCGGAGCATCAACGAGGTCATCAACAAGCGCGGAGAAATGGCTATCGAGGCCAAAGAACTCCTGCAGAAGGAGATGGACCTGGCCGAATCCGGTCTCCACATCGTTACGATCGAAATGAAGCGGACGAACGTTCCGGCGCCGGTGCAGCCGTCCTTTAACGAGGTGAACCAGGCGACCCAGGAAAGAGAACAGTTGATCTACGAGGCCCGGGAGGATTACAACAAGGCCATACCGGCCGCCCGGGGTGAGGCGGAGCGCACCGTCAGAGCCGCCGAGGGGTATGCGCTGGATCGCGTCAACCGCGCAAAGGGTGATGCCGCCCGGTTTACGGAGTTTTACAAGGAGTACGCCAAAGCCAAGGATGTGACCAGACGTCGGCTCTACCTCGAAACGATGAGCGATGTCTTCCCGAAACTGGGGGATAAGTACATCGTCGGTTCCGACCTGAAAAACCTGCTGCCGCTCCTCAACCTCGGCAAACAACCACAAAACGGGACTGCCCAATGAAATTAAAAGGTCCGATCATAATTATTGTGCTGCTGGTTGCCGCCGTTGTCGTCTACCAGTCGGCCTACATCGTAAACGAAACCGAACAGGTTGTGGTAACGCAGTTCGGGCGGATTGTCGGGTCTCCGGTAGTATCTCCGGGGCTGAAGTTCAAAGTGCCCTTCATACAGGCGGCGAACTACTTTCCCAAGAACCTGCTGGACTGGGATGGCGATCCGGGGCAGATTCCGACGCTGGATAAGACCTTCATCTATGTGGATGCCTTCGCCCGCTGGAAGATCGTCGAACCGGTGAAGTTTTTTCAGACCGTCAACAATCCGTTCAACGCCATCGGCCGCCTCAACGACATCATTGACCCGGCGGTGCGAAATTTCATCACCTCCAACCGGCTTATCGAAGTGGTTCGCAACAGCAACCGCGAACTCGACACCACCGAGGTCGGTCGTGAAGATGAAAAGGAACAGCGGCGGCCGTCACTGATGATCAGCATAGGTCGGCAGAATATTACCGAGGGCATTCTGAAACAGTCGCAACCCAAACTGGCCCAGTTCGGCATCGAATTGGTCGACGTCAAGATTAAGCGCATCAACTATGTCGAAGAGGTGCGCCAGTCAGTTTACAACCGCATGATAGCGGAACGGAAACAGATTGCTGAAAAGTTCAGGTCCGAAGGAAAGGGTGAGGCCCAGAAAATACGGGGTGACAAGGAGAGAGAGCTGAAACTGATTACCTCGGAAGCCTACCGGAAAGCCCAGGAAATAAAAGGGGTAGCCGATGCCGAGTCGACGAAACTCTACGCCGATGCTTTCGGCGTGGATCCGGCATTTTATTCCTTCGTCCGCACCCTCGAAATTTACCGCGAATCACTGGACGAAACGAATTCGCTTGTGCTGTCTACCGACTCGGAATTCTTGAAATATTTCAAATCGCTGCCCGAGTAGCGCTGATTTTGCCGGTTAAAAAGCCACCGACCGCTTGTTTCAGGCGACCGGTGGCTTTTGTGTAATCAGAGAGAATCGCTGTGAGACCCACATTATTTGCCCTTTCGTCTCTGATGGCGTGTCTTGGCCAATAGCTTGCGATGTTTATGCTTTCTCATTTTTTTTCTACGTTTCTTGATGACGCTGCCCAACAGACCACCTCCTTTCCTTCGATTTTATAGACAACATCGTCTAACATGACGATTGAAGGCTTGTCCACTATTTTTTTGCATGATGGATACGTTGCAACCCTGTCG
>JARFQH010000204.1 GCA_029287875.1 Desulfobacteraceae bacterium
ACTTACGGGACCGGGGTGATCAATCACTTTATGGTGGGCGCAATTGGCAACTGCCTGGCAGAAGTCGACCACAACGGCGAGGTGATCCCGGAACTGGCCGAGACGTGGGAGACAAGTCCGGGCGCCAATGTCTGGACCTTCCGCCTGCGCCGGCACGTGACGTTTCACAACGGTAAAAAATTGACGGCCGGTGATGTGATTGCCTCTATCAACCACCACCGCGGCGAAGACACCAAATCAGCTGGCAAGCCGCTTCTGAAGGCGGTGACCGATATCCGCAAGGTTGATGACCAAACCGTCGTATTTGAACTGGGGAGCGGCAATGCAGATTTTCCTTATGTCTTATCAGAGTATTTCTTTATCATCTTTCCGTCCAAAGACGGTCGGTGTGACTGGAAATCAGGGGTTGCCACCGGCGGCTACAAGCTAACCGAGTTCGAGCCGGGCGTTCGCTATGTGGGCGAGCGCAATCCGGACTACTGGAAGAAAGAGCGGGCCCATTTCGATAGGGTGGAGCTGGTGCCGCTCGCGGACCAAGCAGCACGGACGACCGCACTGATGACCGGTGAAGTCGACTGCATCGGCGCTGTCGATCTTAGCACCGTGCATCTCCTGAAACGCAAGTCCGGGATCACCGTTAACGCCGTGACCGGGACACAACATTTTACCATGCCGATGTTTACAGACGTTGCACCCTTCGCCGATGTTAATGTACGTCTTGCACTTAAATATGCGATCAATCGGGAGCAGCTTGTCAAAATCCTGCTCTCCGGATTCGGACAGGTCGGAAACGACAGCCCGATCACGCCGGCTAACCGCTATTTCAATACCGACATGGCGCAGCGCAAGTATGATCCGGAAAAGGCCCGTTACCACCTGAAACAAGCCGGCCTCGACAGCCTGACGGTGGAGCTTCACGCCGCCGACGCCGCGTTTCCGAAGGCCATCGATGCTGGGGTGCTTTTCAGCGAGTCGGCTGCCAAAGCAGGCATCGAGATTAAGGTCGTGCGCGAACCGAATGACGGCTACTGGTCGAATGTCTGGTTGAAAAAGCCGTTTGTCACCTGTTTCTGGAGCGGCCGACCCACCGAGGACCTGATGTTTACGACCGCCTACGCGGCAGATTCCCCCTGGAACGATGCGCACTGGAAGAACGAGCGTTTCAACAAACTGCTGGTCGAGGCGCGTACTGAACTCGACGCCGATCGCCGCCGCGCGATGTACTGGGAGATGCAGGAGATCGTGCGTAACGACGGCGGTACGATCATCCCGGTCTATGCGCAATACGTATTTGCCAGTCGGAGCAACCTGGCTCATGGCCCTCTGGCTGCAAATCGAGACGTCGACGGCTGGAAGTCGATGGAACGCTGGTGGTATATGTCATGATGTAACATAAAACTTTTTACTTTTGGTGACCTCTGGTTTTCAAATCACATAAGGTAGTAAAAATGATCCATATTCGGGGCACTGTCAAAGCTTGTGCAGTGAAGCTGCCGGAAGCCATTTAAATACCTGATGGTTCACGCGTGATTGTGACAATTCTTGAGCCACCTACCGATATCGAGGATAAGCTCTTGTCACAAGAACTTGAAAACGAAGATATAGAGTTCGTGCAGGCTTGTCGTGGGCGTCTGGGTAAACTACTTCAAACGGCTGATAGGTAATGACAGACTACCCAAAACAGGGAGAAATTTGGTGGGCCCTTTTTTATGAAGGTTGGGAACGCCCATCGATCGTTGTCTCAAGAAACGAGCTTAACCGGGTGGGCTAATATTGGTTGTTCCTTGCACTTCTTCACGGGTGCAAGAGCGATCCGTTTATTCGAATCATGTTCTCATCCCCTCAGGCACTGGCGAGCCAACCAGAGATACTATAGCACAGACCCATCTCATTTAACCCATCGAAGTGAGTTATTTGGAAAGAAAAATGGGGAAGTTGGAAATTGAGCAGCTGGCAGAAATTTTGTTAGCCATTGCCTGGACCATTGACCTGTTCGATACAGCTCGGTAATGTCTATGCCTTCTAATTCTAAGTTCTTCCTGCAGCTCCATAAGGTATTAAGAGCTCGGTCTAACCGCATTCTATGGATTAACGAGGTGGCAGGCGACGCCTCTTTCTTCGGTGATTGTCGTCCAGGTCGGGTATTCTTGGCGGCAGATGTCCATACAACGCTGGCAGCGAGGGTGAAAATAGCAGCCTGAGGGCGGATTGACCGCCGACGCCACCTCTCCTTCTAGTTTCACGGCGGCTTTGCGTAGGGCAGGGTCCGGAATGGGGGAGGCCTCTCGTAGTACATAAGTGTAAGGGTGCAGGGGGTCATCAAATATCTCATCAACGCTGCCCTGTTCAACGATGCGCCCCAAGTACATGACGGCCACGCGTTGACAGAAGTAGCGCACCACCGCCAGATCATGGGAGATGAACAGATAGCTCAGATGGTGTTTTTGCTGCAGCTTACTTAACAGGATCAGGATCTGCGATTGAATGGACACATCCAGCGCGCTGACCGGTTCATCGGCAATGATCAAATCGGGTTCGAACACCAGGGCCCGGGCGACACCGATGCGCTGACGTTGCCCGCCACTGAACTCGTGGGGGAATTTGTCCATACTCTCGGCAGACAATCCCACTTCCTGCAGCAATGCCACCACCCGCTCTCTGATCTCGCTGCGCGGGGCAATTTTATGGACCTTGATCGGTTCGCTCAAGGTCTGTCCGACCGTCCGGCGCGGGTTGAGCGATGAATAGGGATCCTGAAATATGATCTGCATGCGTCGGCGCAGTAGGCGCAGCCGGGCGCGATCCGCATTGGCAACGTCTTCTCCACTGAGCTGCACCCGGCCCTTGTCGGGTTCCACCAATCGCAGGATGCACCGCCCCACCGTGGTTTTGCCGCAGCCGGATTCGCCCACCAGGCCGAAGGCTTCGCCCAGCTTCAAATGAAAGGAAACATTGTCGACGGCCCTGACCGTCATGGTGACCGGATTGGGAAATCCTCTTTTGATTTTAAAAAACTTCCGCAGGGCATCGACGGTCAGCAACGGATCAGGCATTTGAAACCTCCGGTGAATCATCGCCTTTCACCCAGCAACGCACCAAATGGTCGTCTTTTTGCTGCCAGGCAAGCAATTCAGCATTCCGGCGAGTACAAATGTCTATGCGGTGGTCGCAACGTTCGGCAAAGCGACAGCCGACAGGCATCCGATCGATGGGCGGCACGGTGCCGCGAATGGGAAATACTTCCTGGGTGCTGCGGTCCAGACGAGGGATGGATTTAAGCAGCGCCTCGGTATAGGGATGGACCGGATGTTGGAATAGCTCCCCCACCGCGGCCATCTCTACAATGTGGCCGGCATACATCACGGCAACGCGGTCGGCGATCATGGCCACGACGCCCAGGTCGTGGGTGATGAAAATCATCGACATCTGCCGCTGGGTTTTTAAATCAGCCATCAGCGCCAGCACTTGTGCCTGAATGGTGACATCCAGGGCGGTGGTGGGTTCATCCGCCAGGATGATCTCCGGCTGGCAGGCCAGGGCCATGGCGATCATTACCCGCTGGCGCATTCCGCCGCTGAGTTGGTGGGGGTAGTCGTTCAGGCGGCTTGCGGCTGAAGGAATTTTGACCTGCTCGAGCAGATCTAGGGCTTTTTCGCCGGCCCCCTTCCAGGACATCTGCCGATGATAAAAGAGTGCTTCGGCAACCTGCCGGCCGATGGTCAAAACCGGATTCAGGGAGGTCATGGGTTCCTGAAAGATCATGGCCAGCTGGTTGCCGCGGACGCTGCGCATATCGGCTTCGGTCAGATCGAGCAGATTTCGTCCGTTGAGCACAATGCGCCCTGTCTCCACCCGGCTGCCCGGCTCGGGCAGCAGCCGCATGATTGAAAAGGCGGTTACGCTCTTACCGCAGCCGGATTCGCCCACCAGGGCCAAGGTTTCATTGCGGCGCAACACAAAGCCGATCTCTTCAATGGCCCGTAGCCAACCCTTTTTGAGTTTAAAGGCGGTCGTTAAGTTGTCAACTTCCAGAACGGTTTCTTGCACAGATATAAACCTAACATAAAATTTTGGAACAAAATTTTATTCTCTCAATTTTGGGTCCAGGGCGTCGCGCAGGCCGTCGCCCAGCATGTTGAAGGCAAACACCGTGATCAGGATCACGGCACCAGGATAGACCGACAGCCAGGGGGCATCCAGAATAAACTCGAAGCCCTCGCGGATCATACCGCCCCAGGTGGGGATCGGCGGTTTCACGCCCAACCCGATAAAACTCAAAGAGGCTTCGATCCGCACGGCGGTGGCGATCCACAGGGAGGCCATGACAAGGATCTCTCCCAGGATATTGGGCAGAATATGTACGACCATGATGCGGATGTCGGAAAACCCCATGGCCCTGCCGGCCTCGACAAAATCCCTTTCCTTAACGGTCACCGTGGGGGCTCTGGCAATACGGGCGAACCGGGGTGCCACCGTCAGTGCAATGGCGACAATCAGATTGGTCAGGCTGGCACCCAGCACGGCCACGATCAGCAAACCCATGATCAGGGTTGGGAAAGACATGAACACATCCATCACCCGCATGATGGTGTTATCGACCCATCCGCCCTTGTAGCCGGCGACGAGCCCGAACGACCCCCCGATGATCAACCCCAAAAGGATTGACAATACGCCCACCGTCAGTGAAATGCGGGCGCCGTAAATAATCCGCGAAAGGATGTCCCGGCCGAAATGATCGGTTCCCAGCAGGTAGGTCTGCGACGAGGGTTGCAGGCGCTGCAAGATATGCTGCTCCACTGGATTGTACGGTGCCAGCAGGGGTGCCAGAACGGCGATGACCACCATGACGATCAGTATCACCAATCCTACCCAGGAGGTCTTGTTCTTATTGAAGACCTCGATGGTCTCTCCCAGGAAATGCTTGAATTTAGATCGCTTCCGAGGTGTCATTGGCGTTTCACCCTTGGATCGGTAGAGCCGTAGGTCAGATCGGTCAGCAAATTGGTGACCACGATAAAAAAGGCGTAGACCACCATCAGCCCCTGGAGCATACTGTAGTCGCGGTCATTGAGGGCCCCCACGATGAGTTTTCCCAGACCGGGACGGTTAAAGACGATTTCCGTTAAGACCGAGTTGCCGATCAGCACGCCCAGGTACAGACCGATGACCGTGATCACCGGAATCAACGCATTGCGCAGCGCGTGTCGGAACAGCACGACCATAGCGGGCACGCCTTTGGCCTTGGCCGTGCGGACGTAGTCCTCGCGCAAGACCTCCAGCATCGAAGAGCGCGTGGCCCGGGTGATGTAGGCCATCATGATCAACCCCAGGTTGATAGCGGGCAGCACCAGATGATACAAGCGCTGCACGGGATCGTCCATTTGGGGATCGCTGATGACCGGAAACCAGTCGAATTGCAGCGAGAAAACGAGAATCAGCAAAATGGCCGAGTAAAAGGCCGGAAACGAAAGGCCCAGCAGTGAAAAACTGCGGGTCAGGTAGTCCACATAAGAGTTGCGGTAAAGGGCTGTGACAACACCAAAGGGAATGCCAAAAATAATTCCCAGGACAACCCCCGCAATGGTCAACTCCAAGGTGTAAGGCAAGACGTTGAGCACGGCCGCCATCACCGGTTTTCCGGTGACGAGCGAGGAACCCAGATCGCCTTTGAGCGCCGCAAACAGGAATTCGAAATATTGGGTGGAGAGCGGGTCGTTTAGTCCGAGGCGCTCGCGCATGGCCTCCAGCGCTTCCGTGGTGGCGGAGTCTCCTAAAATGACAATTGCCGGATCGCCCGGAACGATGCGCACGATGATAAACACCACCGTCAGCACGGCGATCAAGGTGGGGATCGCGTAGAGAAGCCGTTTGGCGATAAATTTGACCATATTACTTCAACATCGTTGTTTCGTTGATGATCGGTCCCAATGTCAAGGCGGCTTTCAGATCGTAGCCGTAATCCAGATTGTCTTTGCGGACCCACACTTGCAGCAGTTCCAGGAATGGATAGGCCACACATGCATCCATGATTTTTTGCTGGGCCTGCTGCCACAGATCCTTTTGCTTCTGTGGGTCGGCTTCGGAGCGGGCCGCGTCTATCTCGGCATCGGCGACCGTGTTGTGTGAGAAATTGGTGACCGCCGTGGGCGTTGCCACAATGCTGCGGGAATGATAGAACTGGGTTAAATACGTGTCTGCAATGGGAAAACGCGCCGCACCATACAACACCAACGGACTGAGGTCTTTGCGAATCTGCTCGTGAAAGGTGGCATGTTCGACCACATCCAGTTCCAGGGTGATCCCCGCCCGACGCAGCTGCTCCTGAACGATCTGCATGGGCGCCAGCAGCGGCGGCCGTTTCGAAATAATCGCTTTGGTTTTAAATCCGTCCGGATAACCGGCTTCTTTGAGCAACGCCTTGGCTTTGTCCACATCGTATTCGTAACGCACCACGTCGTTGGAATGTCCCAGGTAGCCATTGGGCACGACCGTAAAATTCAGCTGGGTGACATCTTTGCCCAAAAATGCGGCAACTTCATCCCGACTGATGGCGTGGGCCACAGCTTTGCGCACCCGGATGTCATCAAACGGTTTTTTCGTCATGTTCATGTGCATGGTTCGCAACTCGCCCGGTTGAAACACGTCCACGATGATGCCTTCTTTTTTGCGCATTCGATCCACCCACTGTTGCTGGCGGACACCGTAGGTCAGGTCGAGCTCGCCTTTGGTAAAGGCCAATTCGCGGCTGGCGGCCGAAGGGATATAACGATAGATGATTTTATCGATTTTAGGTGTTCCCCTGAAGTAGTCCTTGTGTGCCGCCAGGGTAACATTTTGCTTGGATTTGTATTCGACAAAAGCAAAGGGACCGGTTCCGACCGGCTGAGTTTTGAAATCCTCCCCCATCGCCTCGGCGGCTTTTTTCGAAACGATATTGCCTCCATGATAGTTGGACACCAGCGCCAGTAGAGACGGCACCGGCTTGTCCAGCGTGATCTTTACCGTGTAGGGGTCGACGGCTTCAACGGCGATGAAGTTGGCGTAGTCGCTTGAAAAACCGGAGGTCTTGGGATCTTTGGCACGCTGCAGGGAATAGACCACATCTTCGGCCGTAAATTCTCCGTAGTCGCCGTGAAACTTCACGCCTTTGCGCAGATAGAAGGTCCAGACAAGGCTATCGGCGCTTGCCACCCAGCGTTCGGCCAGATCCGGTTCCATGGCATTCAAATCCATCGAACCGGGTTTCAATCGCACCAGGCCGTTGAACATCCAACCGAACACACATTTATCCTGGGTTTTGGCGGATATATGGGGATCCAACTGACCGGCATCCGCCATACCGATTCCAACCTTTAAGACGGTTTCGGCCGGAGCCGGTGAAGAAACGAATAACAGCATGAAAAACACCGAAACAATACAGAGGCTTGCATGAATTTTCCATTTTTTCATAATTTACTCTCCTTTCTTTTCGTGATTAAAGTAACGACATATTTCACCACAGAGGACACGGAGATCACAGAGAAAAAAAATAAAAATCAGTCTCTTATGAACTTCATTATTCTGCGGTTTAGCAAAATTCGATCAAAATACCTGATTAAATTTATGAAACAAAGCACTAAGGAATCAGAACTTCAGCGGTCGAATATTTTTTCATCTTGGCTTCATCCAGCTCAACCCCTAAACCCTCCCGTCCCGTCGGCGCAACGATGTAGTTGCCTTCATACGCGACCGGTGTCTTGAGGATATCGTCACGTAGCCTTCGAACCGAATTCAAGGCGTGTCCCACCGCCGAAAGGTTAGGGGTGCTCACGGCGCAGTTCAATCCGCTCATGACGCTGAC
>JARFQH010000212.1 GCA_029287875.1 Desulfobacteraceae bacterium
GATTCAAACGTGATTAAAAAAAGAGCGCTGGAAATGAATATGTTGTCGCTGCGCCAGGACGGCATTCAGAAGCTGCTGAACGGGGTCACCACCATCGAGGAAGTCTTTAGGGTCACCATGAAATAAGGCACCCGCCCACAAAATCACCATAAATCCATGCGCGTTGTTCTCATGTCCTGTCTCCTTTACCGTTTCCGACCGCTGCCTGGCGGATAAGAGGGCATCCGTTCCTTGTTGTGCCCAAGTGGTGATCGGTACTCTGAATCCCACCAAGGCAGTGGCCGTTTGGTTTAGCGAGGTTTGCGCATCAGCAGTTGCGCCTGCTCATCGGTAATGGTGCCGTCCGCAATCCCCTTTTCAACCAGGCGGGTCATGAGTGCCCGGCGCTGGGAGCGGAATTCCACCTGATCGACAATCTTCTTTTCCTGTTGTGGTGTCAGGTAACCGATCTTGGCGAGCTGGTTTACAAGATCTTTCATCTTTGTGTGCATCTTTGTGCGGAAAGCCTCTCGCTCGATCTGGTATTCAGACAGTAAATCAGGTAGACGTTCATCGCGAAGCTTTGACGCAATGGTTTCGACCGGCTGCCCCGTCATTTCGGAAAGCGTCTGCACGGTCATATTCTCGCGCAGGTAGCGGTTCAGGAGTTTGGCACCTCCATCCCCGTGGCGACCATGGTGTCGATGGAACCGGGATGACTGCTCCGGCGGGCCGGCCGCAAACACTGTGCCTGAAAACGCGAGGGCAAAAACAAGAAGAATGATAACGGAGATCGTTGAGTTCTTTTTCATGGCAGATTTCCTTTCGTATTCAATTGTTGTTGGTTGTAACGGGCTGATTCAGCCTCGTTGGATCATATGATAGGGATCAATTGTGGAGGAAATATGACGTAAACGTGTGAAGATTGTAGAGATTGAATGAATTGTGAGGAAAATAGTGCAACTTAAGCTGGCCTATAAAATTTTCGCGGCGTTTCTGTTGACCTCTTTTATGGTTGTCGTCCTCATGATCGGCGGCATGCGCTATATTGTGTCGCGCAATTTTGCGGACTACGTCAACCAAACGGCCCTCGACCGACTCGATGCGCTCGTGGATGCATTGTCCGCCGAATATCAACGAGACCAGGGGTGGCAGCATTTGAAAGACCGACCCGATCTCTGGCGCGGCATCCTGCGGTCCGTCCGGCCGTGGAGAGAATTCGGCCGCCGGCCGTCACCCGAAACCGATCAACCGGCCGGGCCGCCGGTCCCCGACGCGCATGCCGTCCATGAAGGAAACCCTCCTGGAGCTGAAGATTCCAGGTTACCGCCTGAAAAATCCGCCGCGCCTCTTCGCCGCCTTCCGCGGGGATTGTCCCTTTTCGATGACCAGAAGCAGCATATCGCCGGGTGGCCGCTCAGAGGCGCACCGGACAGTTACTCGTTGAGGGAAATAACCGTCAACGACCGGATCGTTGGGTGGCTGGGACTCTACAAGAGAGAAAACCTGTCCAACCCTCTGGTGGTGTCCTTTATCAAAGCGCAATCCCTGGCATTTTATACCATCGGCGGCGGGATTCTGCTGCTGGCCGCCATTGTGTCGTTTTTACTGTCGAAGCAACTGCTGGCCCCCATCCGTCAACTCACCGCGGGGACACGGGCCCTGACGGCGTTCGAATTCGGTGCGAAAATCGACGTGCGCACGAAGGACGAGCTGGGACAGCTGGCTGCGGATTTCAACCGGATGGCCGACACGCTTAAACATTTCGAGAATATGCGGCGTCAATGGATTGCCGATATTTCCCACGAATTGCGAACCCCGCTCGCGATTCTGAAGGGAGAAATCGAGGCCCTGCAGGATGGGGTTAGAAATCCGACCGAAGATAATCTGGCATCGTTGCAATCGGAGGTGAATCGCCTCAGTAAGCTAGTGGAAGATCTGCACCTGCTCTCCCTGGCCGACACGAAAAACCTGCTGACCAGAAAAGACGACATCGCGCCATTTGAAATCCTGCAACAGATGGTCACGCATTACCAGAGCCGACTGGCAAGCCGAAAAATTGATGTCCATCTCGAATTGAAAACCGGCAGCCCGGTCACGTTGAAAGGCGACGCCAATCGATTGGCCCAGCTTTTTATCAACTTGCTGGAAAACACGCTGCGCTACACGGATTCACCGGGCGTTCTGAAAATCAAGGCCCTCCGCACCGACAGCCGATTGACAATCAGTTTCGAGGATACGGGTCCCGGAGTTCCGCCCGAAGCGATCGGCCGGTTGTTTGACCGGCTTTATCGCGTCGACACATCCAGGAGCCGCGAACTGGGCGGCAGCGGTTTGGGTATGGCGATCTGCAAACAGATTGTGGAAGCCCATGGTGGAACGATCCAGGCCGCCAATGCATCGTCAGGCGGTTTACAGATTCGAATTGAGCTGCCGCACCATTCCGCCGGTCCAGCGGGATGACCGCTGAGGTTCTCGCGTGGAACATTTATAAACAGGCAAACGACCCTGTCCGCCTTTCATAACCGTAGGGGTGGCCACCAATGGCGCACGAGAGTATCCTGATCGTTGAAGATGAACGCAAGCTTGCCGATTTGCTGCGGGATTACCTGAGCGAAGCCGGCTACACGGTGTCCTGGCTGGACAGAGGCGACCGGGTGGTGTCGCGTATCAAGCAGGATCCGCCCGCACTGGTTCTGCTCGATATCATGCTGCCCGGAATTGACGGAACAGAGGTTTGCCGTGAAATCAGAAAATTTTCGAAGATCCCTATTCTGATGATCACCGCTCGGGTGGAAGAGGTCGATCGCATCATCGGGCTGGAACTGGGGGCCGACGATTATATCTGCAAGCCGTTCAGCCCGAGGGAAGTGGTTGCACGGGTTAAGGCCGTTTTGAGAAGAGCGTACAGCGAACCGGAAACAACCCGACTGGCCGTCGGACCCATTTCCCTTGACGAGACGACCCGCCGGGTCAGCGTGGACGAGCAGGTGTTGAACCTGACACCGAGTGAGTTCGGACTGCTTAAAATAATGATGGCCCACCCCGGCCGTGTTTTTTCACGCAGTGAACTGCTGGACAAAGTCCAGGGCTACCAGTTTGAAGGCTATGACCGCACCATCGACACCCATATTAAAAATATCCGCAAGAAAATCGCCGAAAAGCTTCCCGGCCGTGACGTCATCCATACGGTTTACGGCATCGGGTATAAATTCGACAGCGAGGCCGAGTAAGCGAAACGACTACTTCAGCTCCCTTACCGGCAGGGCACGGTGAGCCCGCTTGTGGACCATGCGGTCGGTGTAATGAATCCCGCGCTGGAAGTTGAACACCGCCGCCGTTATGGCCTCCACGTCCGAGGTCCACACCCAGCCGCAGCTGATGCGGATCTGAGGGACGATCTTGACGTTCTGGCCGCAGATGGTTTCGTAGCCTTCATAGGCCGGATCCCTGACGTATAGGGTCTTCAGTTCCTCCAGCGTCGGCAGGCGCCAGTTTGGGTACTTTTTCACCAGGGTGTCGGGAAAAGTGTATAGAACCCAGCGCTCGGCCTGCTTCCAATCGACATCACCGTCGTTGTCCGTCTTGGACCACATCAGGTTCAGTTCGTGATCGGTGACCGTGCCGTCGCCGTTGTCGGTGAAACGGTCCTGCGACTGGACAGCAGGTACAATTGACACGATCATCAACAGCGCCAAGCTGGCCAATAATGCCGTTCGATTCACCATGTCTCCCCCTTTCAGCAAAAGATCTGCTGCATTGGTGGCGTGCAAATCACGCAACGGCCTGATTGTTAATGGCGACAGGTGGTATAAACCCGAAGAACCCAAAAACCAGACATCAGCCGCCGGCCAGACATGTCTCTCGGTCCCTATTCGTCATCGGAAATATGAATGCGTTTACGCAGTCGTTCGGCACTCTCTTCATCTCGATAGGAAACGACGGTGACCGGTGAGCGGCGAAAAATCTTTTCGGCGACGGAGCCCACTAAGATGTGCTCCAGATCGGATCGTTCCTTGACGCCCATGACAACCATCTGAACGTCTTCTCTGACGATCGTCTTCAACAGTTCATCCAGGGGATTTCCCACCGGAAGCCGTACTTTCATCCTTTCAGCCGGAAACGAGGTTTTGCTGACATAACCTTCCAATAACGCGTTGCGTTCGTTTCTGATACTTTCCACATAATGCTCGCCGTCAACCTCATAACCCATGGAGGCGACGCTGCGGACAGCCTCGACGTCCCGGGAGTTAACGACACTGGCAACCAGCAGATCGGCATCGAATTTCCTGGCCAGTTCTGCGGCATAGCGAAAAGTACCCTCGGAATAGCTGCTGAAACCAATGGCTACCATGATGGTATGAATCCCTTGCATGCACTCACCCCTTTTTTGTGATTTGCCGCTTTGCCTGCCCCTCACG
>JARFQH010000267.1 GCA_029287875.1 Desulfobacteraceae bacterium
TCGCGCATCGACGCTCTGACGGTATCGAACGCTTCGAGGTTGGGGATTTCGACGACCGGAACCCCCAGTGGTGACAGCAGATTCAGATTGGCGGCCGCATCTCCGGTCACGCGCGCGCGCTCGGACAGCAGGAAAACGGTGACGTCTACGTCACGTTGGGATAGACAGCGGGCGATGACATACCCGTCGCCGCCGTTGTTTCCGCGTCCGGCGATGACGCCGACCTTGCGCGCCGCAATGTCGGGAAATAGCTCGATAAGGAACGCCGCGGCACCGCGGCCGGCATTTTCCATCAGGATTCTTCCAGGCAGGCCGAAAGTTTCGATGGTACGACGGTCCATTGCCTGCATTTCATTGGCTGTGACAAGATACATGTCAGCTCTCCCGATGATGGCGATCAATCTAAAGCGCTCTAATATGCCGCCGCATTTCGCGCACCGCCTCCTGCATCCCGATCAGGACCGCTCTGGCGATGATGTTGTGGCCGATCGTAAACGCGCCGATTTCCTTGAGCCTTTCAAAAGCGCCGATCGTGTTGAAGCCGATGCTGCCGCCGGCTTGAACGTCGATCTTTAACCGGTAGGCCAGTTTGACGGTGTCGACGATGCGGTTCAAAACCTGCTTTCGCTTGGCGCTGGTCGTGGACTCGCAATATGCGCTGGTGTTGATTTCCACTAGATTTGCACTGCACTGATGGGCCAGTTTTAACTGATCGGGATCCGGTTCAATGAATATACCGACCGGAATCCCGCTGTTGACAAGGTTGTCGATCGTTTCGGCCGCACTTGATCCGTGCACCATCAGATCGAGCCCACCTCTGGGTGAATTTTCTTCCCGCATTTCCGGCAGCAGGATGACAATGTCCGGTTTGATGTTCAGCGCCATCCCGAGCATCTCCGAGGTCGGCGCCATTTTGAAAACGAACCGGGTGTGCACGACTTTTCTCAAGACGCGCAGATCGCGATCTTTAATAAAACGCCGGTCTTCGCGCAGATGGACGGCAATGCCGTCGGCACCGCCTAATTCCGCCAGAATGGCTGCCGCAGCCGGGTCGGGAACGGCTGACTTGCCGGCTTCCCTGAGTGTGGCCACCGGATCCAGTCGCACGATCAGTTTCGCCATCAACCCTCCTTGGTTAACCGGTTGGCCCGTTGGGTCCGTTGAGCCCGTTTAGACCGTTGACCGGTTAGCTGTCTTCAGCACACTTGATCATATGTGGGCGAGACGTCAAATGGTGACACAATGTGCCACATGAATCGAATAACTGCATTGACGAGACAACCGACACCATCGGCGCTGATGGTTGAATACACCCTTCAGGTCTGGTTTTCTATAAAAGAAAAGCACCCCTTGTGAAAAAGTGCTCAACTGGCAGATAGGCCAATTGCCTGCAGGCCAACCCGGTTTACCGGCCGGCTGTCCGAATCAGCTCCATCAGCGCCGTACTCTTTTCCGCCATCACCCGGGCGTCAGCGGTGTTTTTCTCGTGGTCATAGCCGAACAGGTGCAGAATGCCGTGCACCAGGAGTCCGTCCAAACGGCTTTCCAACGCCATTCCCGACTCGTTGCCTTCCCGTTCAGCCGTGTCGACCGAGATCACGACATCGCCGAGCAGATAGGGCGAGACATCGGCGAATTCGCCTTCGCGCATCGGAAAGGCGATGACATTGGTCGGTCCCGGCCGGTTCAGATACTGTCGGTTCAATTGAGCGATTGCGGCATCATCGACGAGCAGGATGGAAAGCTCCGCCTCAGGACTGCCCAAGGCGTCTAAGATGACCCGGGCTTTTCTCCGGATTTTCGCAAGGGAAATCCGGTGGTTGTTTTGGCGGTTGTCGATCAGAATTCCCATTTTTGCCTCTTTCGCCGGTGGCCGGTCGCTTTTCGGGATATTCGATGCGGTGGTGATGAATGGCGTTGAGTATTTTGTTGAAGCTCTTGGCGATGTTGTGCAGGTCCTTGAGGGTGAGCTCACAGTTGTCGAGTTGTCCGTCGGAAAAAACCTTGTTGATCAAATTCTGCACAAGGCCCTGGATTCTGGAAGGCGTGGGGTTGGCCAGAGTCCGGGAGGCCGCTTCGACGACATCGGCCAGCATCACAAGCGCCACCTCCCGGGTCTGGGGTTTCGGTCCGGGATATCTGAAATCTTCGATCTTGACGGCGTCTTCGCCCTTTTGCTGCTTGGCCTTGTCATAAAAATAGGTGATCAGACTGGTGCCGTGGTGTTGCTGAATCGTCTCGATAATGGCGGTCCCCAACCGGTTGCGCCGCGCAATTTCGATGCCGTTTTTCACGTGGGCCACCAGAATCAGGCTCGACATGGATGGTGCCAGTTTGTCGTGCCTGTTTTTAACGTTTTGCTGATTTTCGATGAAGTAGAGCGGCTTTTGGATTTTTCCGATATCGTGATAGTAGCCGCAAACCTTGGCCAAAAGTGAGTTGGCACCGATCTCAGAGGCTGCTGCTTCTACCATCGAGCCGACGATCACCGAGTGATGGTAGGTGCCCGGTGCTTCCATGAGCAGTTGTCTGAGGATCGGGCGATCGAGATTGGCCAGTTCGAGCAGTTTGATGTCGGTGGTGTAGTCAAAGGCAATTTCCACTATCGGGATGATTCCCGCGGCCACGATCCCGGAGCCTAAGCCTCCTGAAAATGCGAATATCCAGTCCCACAACAGTTTTGGCCCCGAAATGCTGGACAGATAAATGTCGATGGCGGTGACCAGAATCAGATTCAATAGGCCGAGCGCTGTGCCGGCCTTGATGAAGACCTTCCGTTCTCGGCAGTTGCGTATCCAGTAAGCGGCCATCGTACCGTTTATCAGGAAATAGATAAAAAGGGTGAAATCGGCCTGGAAGATGATGGTCGTCAAAACCGCCATGAGCGCGGCGCAGGGCAGGGCGAGCTCGAAGCCGAGGAACAGGCAGATGATCATCGATCCCGAGGCCAGCGGTGTGCCGTATAGGATAGAGGCTGCGTTCATTTCGGCGGGACCTCTTTCGGCCAGCGATTCGGACAGGAAGACCGACAGCTGCGCCACCAGGAAAAAACCTGCCAGCACAAAGGCGATGAACAACAGGCGCTTGTTCTGCTCGGTATTGGTTCGCCCGAAGTTCGGTCGAAATAACACAAAGGTGGTGCTGAACAGGCACATGACGAGCAGGGCCAAGCCGATGCTGCTCGTAATGACGTTGTCGTTTTTCATGTGCGCTTGAAGTGCGTTGAGTTTCAAGAGCTGGACTTCCGTCACCCGCTCGCCTTCGCGCAAGAGCATCTCTCCGGCTTTAATTTTATACATAACCGGCTTGACGCCTTCGGCGGCCAGATTCCTGCGCTCCTCGGTTTCGCTGCGGTTCAATGTGATGTTGGGTTGGAGCAGGCGTTGGGTGAAATCGATGACGAGACTCCTGAGCGCGTAGTTCTGTTCTTTGAGCAGCGGTTCGCCGACAAAACGGACCATCGATTTCGCCTGGTCCAGATCGTAGAATTGTTTAAGGTCCGTTATCACCCGCTCATTTTTAGTGCCCAGGTCCCTCAAGGCGATGCCTTTGTTGGCGTCTTTGAGCAGCATGGCTCGGTTCGGCACCACCCCTTTGCCCAATACCACCGTTAGGATCTGATTGACGGCCGAGACCACCTGATGTTGAAACCCTTCTTCTACAAGGATCTTAAACGCGTCATCTTTGACGTCGATGCCGATTTTCTGTGCAAAAGCATCCCTGTACTGCCAGATCGGTTTGGTTCCGGTCGGACTCTCGCGTTCCTCCCGGGGCAAGACCGACCGGCCATAGACAGCGACGGTCCGTCGGAGTTCCGGAGCGGCGGCGGCTTGTGCCACGACGGTCTGCAAATCGTCGAATGCGCTGGCGACGCGGGCGTCCAGGGCCGGCAGCAGTGCGCTGTCGTAATCGTAGACCGTCAGAACTTCTGTTGCTGTCCGTCGCCGGTTGGCCTCGGTGGCGGTATAATCCTCGATAAAAAAATCCTGCGGGGCTTTGACATCCCGTTCGGCGACATCTCCCAGTTTGTAGGACGGCTGGGTCACAATCAGATGGGGGTAGAGCAGGACGATGAAGAAAACCGTCAGGGCCGGAAGAAGGATCCATCGAAAACTGCGACTTTCGTAAAACAACTTGCGAACCGATTCCGTGTGTTTTTCGATCCCGGTCTGTCGATCTCTGGCGGCAGATTTGGTTGAAGGGGTCGGATTCACTGAACGCCGTCCTCCGTGGATGGCTTTTTACCGTCGTCCAGGTCCTCGTAGGCCTTGATGATATCCTGCACGAGTCGGTGCCTGACGACATCGAACTTCGAAAAAAAGACAAACCGGATGCCTTTGATCCCCTTGAGGATATTCTTCGCCTGCACGAGCCCCGAGGGTCTGTCTGTCGGCAAGTCGATCTGAGTTATGTCCCCGGTGATGACCGCCTTGGAATTGAATCCGATGCGGGTCAGAAACATTTTCATCTGTTCGGAGGTCGTGTTTTGGGCCTCATCCAGAATGATAAAGGCGTCATTCAACGTTCTCCCGCGCATGAAGGCGATCGGGGCCACCTCTATGATGCCCTGATGCATCAGGCTGTTAACCTTCTCAAAGCGCATCATATCGTGAAGGGCATCATAGAGCGGTCGCAGGTATGGGTCGACTTTTTCGGCCAGATCTCCGGGCAGAAATCCCAAAGCTTCCCCGGCCTCGACCGCCGGGCGTGTCAGGACGATACGGCTGAGCCGCCCTTTGTTGAGCGCCTCTACGGCCATGGCCATTGCTAGATAGGTCTTGCCGGTGCCGGCAGGTCCGATACCGAACACGATGTCATGGTTTCGTATGGCATCGATATATTCTTTCTGGGCCGGACTCTTGGGTGCGATGAAGCTTTGTTTGGATTTGACCAGGACCGTGTCCAGGAAGATGTCTTTCAGTTTGGCCCTGTCATTGCCGCTCAACACGTTGATGGCATAGTCCACATCATTGGGGTGGACAGGAAAGTTGGCCTCCAGAAGTCCGTATAACTGATTCAACAGGTTTTCGGCCAGGCGGGCGGCAATCACCTCGCCTTCGATAAAAACGGTGTTGCCCCTTGCGTTGATGCGCACCTCGAGAGCGCCGGCAATTTTTTGGAGGTTGCCGTTGTGTTCACCGAACAGCTGACGGGCCAGACCGATTTCGGGAAAGGTCAGTTTGGCGCTGTAAGACTCGACGTCGGCATCGACGTCTCCGGCAGTATGCGGTTTCATTCAATATATCCCAATTATGGTATCAATAAAGCAGTCGATATAGGCCCGACATCCGGTCGTCTGAGACCACCGGCGTCTTCGGGCTCCCGTTACCGGTCATTCGCCGGTTAAGCTGATTTTTTATCACACCTACTCATTCAAATGCAACGATCATTCAATTACGACACAAGCCGGCCGAAAAACACCTTGACTCAAAACGACAGTCGATGCTAATTTCAACGGTTACTATCGATTTATAAACGGAAATTCACTTATCGGCTGCCTTAGGGTTCGCGAAAAAACAAGTTGGCAATTTCGGGCGTTGAGGCGCCCGGCCGGCAAGGCGCGAAAACGAAGGAATATCTATATATTCCTTCGTTTTCGTACCGGCAGCCGGACGGGGTGCATCGGCGTCTGAAATGTAACCTTATTTTTAAGCGAAACCTTAGCTCGCGGCTTAAAGGATGCCATGAATCCTTTTGACATACTGACCATCGTGATCCTTGCCTACAGTGTCATCAGGGGCATCTTTCGGGGTCTCATCAAAGAGATGTCGTCGATCGTCGGGGTCCTGGCGGGTTATTATGCCGCCTATTCCTACTACGCCGACATCGCCGCAGTTTTGTCCCGCTGGATAACGAACACGGCGTATGACAACATCGTGAGTTTCCTGGTTTTGTTCAGTGTGGTTTTTCTCATTGTCAGCGCCCTTGGCGTGATCCTCAAATACGTCCTCCGCATTGCCTTCATGGGCTGGCTCGACCGCATCTGCGGAGCCGCCTTCGGATTGGCCAAGGCAATACTGATTGTGGCCGTACTGTTGATCGTGTTGACCACTTTTCTGCCGCAGAACGCACCTATCGTAACCAATTCCGTATTGGCACCGCACGTGACCACCGTGTCTGAAATAATGGTCAAAGTCGTTTCCAAGGACATGAAACAAAAATTTTACACCAAGATGGAGGCCTTGAAAAAGTCCTGGAAGCTCAGCCCGTGACATCGAAGCCACAACCAGAGATGACCTCCGAACGGTTCCGGGATTTGATACAGCTGATTCAGACGCTCAGGGGGCCTGACGGGTGCCCGTGGGACAAAAAGCAGACACCCCGATCGATCGCCCTGTATCTGATCGAAGAGATTTATGAACTGGTGGAAGCGATCGAATCAGGAAATTCCGATAACATTCGTGAAGAACTCGGAGACGTTTTGTTCCAGGTTTTCTTCATCGCCGAACTGTTTCGTGAAGGGGGTCGGTTCGACATCGGTGAGGTTGCGCTTCGAACGACCAAGAAAATGATCGGGCGACATCCACATGTTTTCGGTGCCGACCGGTTGGACAGTAGCGAAGCCGTCCGCGAACGATGGCATAAAATCAAACGGCACGAGAAAAAAAGCACAGAAACGAAATCGGTGCTCGATTCCATACCGGTGCAGTTGCCGGCGCTGATGAGAGCCTACAGGATTTCCGAACGTGTCGCCCGCGAAGGGTTCGACTGGGAGGATATTGCCGGGGTCATGGAAAAAGTCGAAGAGGAGTGGGCCGAGTTCAAAAACGCTCAAAGGGCTGATCGGCGGGAACAGGCGGCCATGGAACTCGGCGATGTTTTTTTCTCGCTGGTAAATGTCGCCCGTTTTGCCCATATCCATCCGGAAACCGTCCTGACGGGTGCGATCAAAAAGTTCGAGTGTCGCTTTAAAGAATTGGAGAAGCGCGCCGCCGAACGTGGAGTGACAATGGAGAGCCGGTCCCAAGCAGAATTAGATAGAATTTGGGAGCAAATCAAAACGGAAGAAGACATAAACCGGGATGTTTAGCCGCTGTTTTTCCCAAGGCCTTTGCCGCGGGCTCGTCTTTGCGGCATCCTTTAAGCACTATAGGCTTTAAGATAATGGTTTGGACTGCGTATCGGTCGTTGGCGTATTACAATACAGCCTTCTCCCTCCGGCCTTGCCCAAACCATTATCTTAAAGCCTATAGGCCATCGCGGCGGCCGGTCTCGGATCAAAAGCGGTCTATAGTGGTCCGATCCCCGAGTGTTTGCAGGGCGGTTGAAAATAGACTACGACCGCAGCCCTTATAGGCCCCAGAAATAGACGACTTTTAACTTCCCAGAATAAACCGGTCAAGCAATTTCGCTCAAAGGAACGTACCCCGGCGGAATTGCCTTAACGAGTTTACCCCTGCGATCATATTTTTCGAGGACTATTTTTCCTTCCTCGAAACGTTGCCGGGTGGTGGTGTCGGTTTTTTCATCATCTGACGGCTGACGTCCTAAGCTCCGGCTTTCATCGGTCTTTTCGACCGGACGCTTTTGCCTGTCCTGCATTTCTTTTTGTACCGCAACCTCTCTGTCATTGACCGCGCTGCTGAGACTCGCACGCGTGGTCTGTTGCACGATGGCTTCTCCAATGGCATTGATCATGTCTTGCTACCTCCTGTACTGCGCGCTCGATATTCGGACTCAAGGCGTATCGGCCCCAGACGATAAAGGGCCGATTTTGTCCCTGATTTATCGCCTCGTGGCAAATCCCTGAAACCCGGTTAAAAGGCATCGGTCTATG
>JARFQH010000332.1 GCA_029287875.1 Desulfobacteraceae bacterium
AGGCCAGAGGGTAGGATTATACAAAACGGCCATCCTGCTGTCTCAAATCACCGTCTTCTACAATCTGCTGGAAGGGCTCGTATCCGTATTTCTCGGCCTCGAAGATGAGACCCTATCCCTGCTCGGTTTCGGAATCGATTCTCTCGGTGCCGTCGCTATTTCTGTTTTTGCCTTCAGGGAAGGAAGGGAAGCGTTTGAAAAAGCCCGCGGCAAAAACTGTTCGTGTCACGACTAAGTTTTCACTGGTTATCCATGGTCAACCCACACAACCACGGGCCGGCGAATTACAATCGGGCGTTTGCGATCGGGGTCGTGCTGAATTTTGGCTTTGTCATTGCGGAAGTCATTTTTGGCCTTACAGCCGACTCGCTTGCCCTTCTCGCAGATGCCGGTCATAATCTGAGCGATGTCGCCGGTCTCTTACTCGCCTGGGGGGCAAGCGTATTAAGCCGTCTCCAACCGACCGCCAGGCGGACCTACGGCTATAGGAGTACAACGATAATCGCGGCGTTTGTAAATGCCGTCATCCTGCTGGTTGCGGTCGGCGGCATCGCGTTGGAATCGGTTCAGCGCTTCAAAAGCCCCGCACCGGCGGCAGGCGAGACGATTATTATCGTGGCCGCCATTGGCGTGGTCATCAACACGGTCACCGCGCTGCTGTTTTTTGCAGGCCGGAAAAAGGACCTGAACATACGCGGGGCTTTTCTTCACATGGCTTCAGACGCCGGTGTGTCCGTCGGTGTGGTTCTGGCCGGCATCGGTATCATGACCACCGGGTGGTTGTGGATAGATCCGTTGGTCAGCCTCATCATCGTGGCCATCATTTTGGTGAGCACCTGGGGGTTGCTCAAAGAATCGATGAACTTGGCGCTGCAGGCCGTTCCGGCCGGAATCGACACCGAGATGGTTAGCGACTATTTGTCCCGTCTTCCAGGTGTCACGGCTGTTCACGACCTGCACATATGGGCAATCAGCACAACTGAAACCGCCCTGACGGTCCATCTTGTCAAGCCTGATCCGATCGATGACGACGTCTTGATTACACGGGTGCGCCATGATCTCCTTGAAAACTTCGGCATCGACCATATGACATTGCAGTGGGAAAGAAGCGATTCGTTCGTGCAATGCGGGGCTGCCTGCGAACCCAAAAAAAATTAATAATGTTAACAACATCAGATCGACATAGCGTTCTGGTCATCGAAGATGATCCCAATACGGCCGCTCTTGTAGCACTTTACCTCGAGCGTGAAAGTTTCAGGGTGTTGACGGCCGGTGACGGTAAAACCGGCCTCGCTCTGGCCGAGCAGCACCGACCGGATATGGTCATCCTGGACCTGATGCTGCCGAAAATGGATGGCTGGGAGATCTGTCGGCGTCTGCGGCGGTTTTCCGACGTGCCGGTCATCATGCTGACCGCCCGGGGCGAAGAGGTCGACCGGGTAGCCGGACTGACGCTGGGGGCAGACGACTATGTGGTGAAACCCTTCAGCCCCCGTGAACTGGTTGCGCGTGTTAAAGCCGTGCTGCGACGATCGTCCAAACCGGCAACCGAAAGGAAGAAGACACTCTCACACGCCGATGTGCAGCTGGATCTTGAAAAGCGCCGGCTCAGGGTCAAAGGGCGGTCGGTTGCCCTCACACCGCACGAGTATGCCTTGCTTGAGGCCCTCATGTCCGCCCCCGGTCGGAATTTTACCCGCGACGAACTGTTGAACAGGCTGTATCCCTTGGGCGAAGCCGTGGTGATCGATCGCGTGGTGGATGTTCACATCGGAAAGCTGCGGCAGAAAATCGAACCGCAACCGGCCCATCCGCGTTACATCCTGACGATGCGCGGCGTCGGCTACCGGTTCGTCGACCAGCAGCCGCATGAAGGAGAGACCCCGCCATGAAGCGGCATCTTATCCTCAAGCTGCTGGCCGTCAACCTGGCGGTGATCGGTTTCGTCATTATCGTCGTGTGGCTGTCGATCGACACCCTGGCCGCAGGCTATTTCGTCACCTTGATGGAGAAGTACCACATTTCCCCCGGACCCGCGCACGCCATGTTCGTCGGTGCGGTGCACCGCTATTTACTCTGGGCTTGCCTGGCGGCCGTGATTTTGGCCGTGGTGCTCAGCTTCGTGATGATGCGCAGAATCCTCGCTCCCTTGACCCGGATGACCGTCGTAACCCGCGAAATTGCGGCGGGCAACTTCGCCGAGCGGGTACCGGTCGGCACCCAGGACGAGGTGGGGCAGCTCGCGCAGGCCTTTAACCGGATGGCGTCAAGCCTTGAGAAGATCGAAAATTTGCGTCGCACCCTGATGATCGACGTAGCCCATGAACTTCGAACTCCCTTGACCAACATCCGGGGTTACCTGGAGGCTCTCACCGACGGCGTGCTGCCGCCGTCGGCCTCGACTTTTGTGTTGCTGCAGGATGAAACCATGCGCCTGGTCCAGCTCGTCGAGGACGTTCTCCAGCTTGCCAGGGCCGATGCAGCCCACGGCAGCCTGAACGTAGAACCGATCGACCTGAATGCGGCGATCGATACGGCCATTGAAACATTTTTGCCCAGGTTTAAGCGGAAATCGGTCGTCGTGAAACGCCACGTCCCGCAGGGTCCTGTGACGGTGCCGGCCGACCGGGCTCGGATCGCCCGAATTCTGCGCAATTTGACCGATAACGCCGCCAGGTATACCCCGCAAAACGGGACGGTGGACATCCGAATCGAGCTCGGCGCCGAGCAGGTGCGGGTCGACTTCAGCAACGACGGCAATGAGCTGATCGCAACTGACCTGCCCTACCTTTTCGAGCGGTTTTTCCGTGGGGAAAAGTCGCGGTCAAGGCAGCACGGCGGCGCCGGCATCGGCCTGGCCATCGTCAAGGAATTGGTCGAAGCTCACGGCGGCACGGTCGGTGCCGAACTGACCGACGGCAGAGTTCGGATCTGGTTTGCACTTCCCTTTGATCCGCATTAGCAGAAGAATCGACCTTGACGATTTAAACCTCGGAGAGGTTCAGGCTCAACTGTCGC
>JARFQH010000339.1 GCA_029287875.1 Desulfobacteraceae bacterium
CCGATCTCAACAGTACCGCCTTAAGACCTTTTTTTCCGGCTGGGTCTCCCAGGATGCCATTATGGAGGGGCGGGTCGATTTGATTCCAAGCCGCTTCGCCTGGATTCCGGACCTGATCGAATCCGGTCAAATCCCGGTTCATGCCGCATTTGTGCAGATCACCCCACCGGACAAAAACGGCAATTGCAGTCTGGGGCTCGCAGTGGATGCGGCCCGGCAGGCAATGGAAAAGGCCACGCTCGTCATCGGCGAAATCAACCGCCAGGTTCCGCGTACCTTCGGTGACACTTTCGTGTCCGTCTCGGAGTTCACCCACCTGGTAGAGGCTCGTGATGCTCCCATCTATTTCGATCGATTCCCGGTGGATGCCGTTTACGACCAACTCGCCGTTCGGGTGGCCGAACTGGTCGAGGACCGCAGCTGCATTGCCTTTTCCATCGGGCCGCTGTTTGAAGCTCTGGGCCGTCACTTGGTCCATAAAAAGCATCTGGGAGTGCACTCTCCGGTCTTTACCGATGCCCTGATGGACCTTGTAACAGCAGGTGCCGTTACCAATCGGTCCAAGGGGACTTACCGGGGCAAATCCTTAGCCTCCTACGCCATCGGAACGCCGGAGCTGTTCACCTGGCTGGATCAAAACCCTCTGGTCGAGTTTCAAGCGATAGACAAGGTGTTCAACCCGAGTCAAATCGGCCGTAATGCGCATTTCACCGCCGTCGTTGCCGCCCGCAAGGTCGACCTTTACGGCCGTATCGTGTTGCAGATCGGCAAGGGCACCGTGGCGACAGGACCGGCCGAAGTGGCCGACCTTGTGAGTGGTGCCGAAATTTCCCCCGGTGGGCGGACGATTTTTGCCCTGCCAAGCCGAAACAGAAAAGGCATCTCCAACATATTGATTTCTATCAAGGAGTTCCCTAACCAGTTCAAATCGCGAGAGTCGGTGGACGTGGTGGTCACGGAATACGGAATTACGCGCTTGAAGGGCTTCACCCTGCGCGAACGGGCGCAGGACTTGATCGATATCGCCCATCCAGCCGATCGTCCTCTGCTCATTGAACAGGCCAAAGCCGCCAATATCATTTATCCGGATCAAATATTTCTGGCCGACAGCGCCCATCTCTACCCGGCCGCTGTTGACGAGATCAGCCGATTGAAAGACGGCACAGCTGTTCGCTACCGGCCGATGAAGCCGTCAGACGAAGAACAGATGCGTCAGCTGTTCTACCGGTTTTCAAATGAAGCGGTGTATTATCGCTATTTTGGCCATGTGAAGGCAATGCCCCACGCCAAGATGCAGCAGTATGTCAACGTCGACTGGAGCAACACGATGTCAATTGTCGGACTGGTTGAAAGCGGCGACAAGTCGCGGGTGATCGCCGAGGCGCGCTACATTATCGAGCGAGAGCGGCCGTACGCCGAGGTGGTCTTCGTCGTCGACGAAGCCTACCAGGGACAGGGCATCGCAACTTACATGTTTCGGATGCTTGTTCGTCTGGCAAGGGAAAGAGGGGTTCAAGGGTTCACTGCGGACGTGCTTTTTTCGAACCTGGGAATGATGAAGGTGTTTCGCAAAGGCGACCTGCCGGTCAAAGCGGAACTGAAAGATGGAATTTATCACCTCTTCATTCCGCTCTACGATAACCGATCCTGATTCCACATCACCGGACATGTCCGAGAAAGGAGACACTATGAAAGGCAAAGCCCGATCCATTGAGCGAATCGTGGAGGAGCAGATTAAAAACTGGCAATTGAGCCAGGTGGAAAGAAGAAAGAAAAAGGTTTCGACACCGGTGATTACCATTTCACGAGAGCCGGGCAGTGGCGGGCGCCTGCTGGCAGAGGAAATTGCCCGCGAGCACGCGTTTGATCTGTTTCATCAGGAAGTGCTCCACAAAATGGCAGCCAGTGCTAAAGTAAATGCAACATTACTGGGAACCCTTGACGAACGAGCCCTCAACACCCTTGAAAACTGGATTGCCTCACTCGTTCATGAACGTCACTTGTGGCCGGATCAGTACATGCAACATCTCATGAAGGTGATCGGAATTATCGGTAAGCACGGTGGGGTTGTCGTCGTCGGGCGCGGTGCCAATTATATTCTACCGCCCGAAAACCGCTTCCGGGTCCGCGTGGTCGCCCCCCTGGAGATTCGTATTGGTCATGTGGCCCGAAATTTCGATGTGTCGCGGGATGAGGCCAAAAAAAGAGTCATACGCACCGAATCAGACCGCCGCGCGTTTATCCGAAAGTATTTTAATGCCGACATATCCGAGCCCACCCAGTATGATCTGGTCATCAACACCGAAAATATCAGCATCGAAACGGCTGCAAAAACCGTCGGCAGTGCCGTCGGAATTTAACACGAAAATAGAATGTATTCGGAAAAAAGGTGGGCACATGGTGCAGCAGCACCATAAAAAAGTTCGAAGCGATTGTTATAGTGTTTTTTTTAAAATAAGGACTAGGCGTCTGATTCCGGATTCGTGGGGATCGGGATTTTTATGAATTCGATCCCCACTTCCTTCAAGGTCTTTTCCTCTTCCGGCGAGCTGGTCCCGCGGATATTGCGCTGCTCGGTGA
>JARFQH010000373.1 GCA_029287875.1 Desulfobacteraceae bacterium
ACAGGCCCTGGCCTCGTTCGAGAAGCAGCTTAGCGAAGGCCTTTTTATCGCCATATTTTTTATCGTTGGCTTTTCCGCCATCATCGCCGTAGCGGTTATCTACAATGGTTCCCGGATTGCCCTTTCCGAACGCGGGCGCGAACTGGCCAGCCTCAGGGTGCTTGGCTTCTCCCGCAACGAGGTGGCCGTGCTGCTTCTCGGGGAGCAGGCGCTCATCACACTGGCTGCCATACCGCTGGGCTGGGGGCTCGGCCACGCGTTGGCGGTTGCCGTTAGCGCCGGTTTCCAGAGTGAAAGCTACCGCATACCCCTAATTGTAAGTGGGCAGACCCTCTTTTTGGCCGCCACAATCACCGCCGCGGCCGCCGTGTTGAGCGGCTGGATTGTCCGAAAACGGCTTGATCGAATGGACTTGGTCGAAGTGCTTAAAACAAGAGAATAGGCCTTCAATGAAAAAGAAAATCGTTTGGATACTCCTGGCCATGGGGACCGTTGGCGCAATTGCTGCGACCGTGATCGTTGGCATCAACCCAACCATCACGGTCGATACGGCTGTTGTCCGCCGCGGCCCTTTGCGCATTGTGGTCTCCGAAGAGGGGCAAACGCGGGTACGCCAGCATTACCTCGTCTCCGCGCCGGTAGCGGGACGGCTCACAAGAATCGGGCTCGATGAAGGCGATGCGGTCAGTCAAGGAGCGGTTCTCGCCCACCTCTATCCATTGCCCGAGGGCGCCCGCAGTGTCGAGATGGCCCAGGCCCAGATCGCAGCGGCTGAAGCCCGGCAGGCGGCCGCCACGGCACAAGTGGCCGAACTGCGAGAACGTTTCGAGCAACAACAACGGGAAGTCGAGCGTGGCCGCACCCTTGCTAAAAATAAACTGATAACCAAGGAGAACCTCGAGCAGCGCGAACTGGCCCTGGCGTCGGCTCGCCAACGCTTATCGGCGGCACAGGCCACGCTGACCGCATCCAAGCAGGAGCTCCGAGCGGCCCGGGCGGCCCTGCTCGGAGCCATGCCGCAGCAGGTAGAAGGCCAAGCGGTGGAAGTTCGCTCGCCTGTTGATGGGGTGGTGTTTCGGGTGCTTGAAAAGAGCGAACACGTGGTAATGGCCGGCACCCCCCTTTTGGAACTGGGCGACACCCATAACCTCGAGGTCGTCGTCGATGTGCTCTCTGAAGATGCGGCCCGCATTGAACCCGGCGCTGAGGTGACCTTCAAGCAATGGGGCGGTGAAGCGCTTTTAAGCGGCGGGGTGCGGCTTGTGGAACCGCAGGCCTTTACCAAGGTGTCGGCCCTAGGCGTCGAAGAGCAACGCGTCAACGTGATTGTAGCGCTTGACGAAATTCCACCAACTCTCGGCGCGGGCTACCGCCTGGAGGCTAGCATTACCACCTGGGCGGGCGAAGATGTCCTCAGCGTCCCGACCAGTGCCCTGTTCCGAAGCGAAGGCACATGGCAGGTTTTTCTTGTCAGGAAGGAGAAGGCCCTGCGTCGACCATTGAGTATCGGTCATCGCTCTGAGAAGGATGCCGAAGTGTTGAAAGGACTTGCCGAAGGCGACATGGTCATTCTTTTTCCATCCGACCAGATAGAAGAGGGCGTGGGAGTCCAATCGAGGCGCTCCTGACGCGGGGCTACCGATGCTTCAAGAACAGACCAAATTGTGAACTCACTGCCACCAATCGCTGACTGACGTAATGGGCTGAAGCCGTCAGGCACACCGTCCGCATGCTTGTGGCAAACACCCCTGTCTGTGTTAATTGGGACGCGCATATCCTGCGATAAACTGCCTCATCTCCTTCAACGTTCGCGGTTTAATGGGATTGAGGCAAGGCAGCAGCTTGAGGATTGTTTCCATATCCACATCGATGGTTTTACTGATGTATTCGGTATAGATGCGGTCAGCATTGCAGAAGGGCCGGCCGCATAGATTGACGTATCCGTCGATCTCATCATCTTGTATGATCGGCAACACCCATTTGTTCATGCCGGCGGAACACTCGCCAGTCATCAGCCCTTTTCGGGTCCGGGCGGCGTACATTAAAACCTCGAGCACCTTTTTGCAGATTCTCTCGGCACCGTTGGGGTTGGTCTTGATCAGCGCGCAAAGATCATTGGCCCAGGGCACATTCCCCACGGTCTTGCGTTCACCCTCTTTGGACAAAGTAGCCGCATTCACGGCAAAGCGGTCGTAAAGCGACTGCTCGAAATGGTGCCAGTCTATGCGACGCACATCATCGATTATCAGTGCTGCGGCTTTCATGATGCGATCTCCTTGTTTGAAAGACGATGCCGGCAGGCATGGGCATAGGCCTCCTGGATACGCTGGTGTACGTAAGAGGCCAGGGGTTGATCTGAATCATTCAAATCAAAGCAGTATCCGTCGGCTCCCAAAAGCCCTTCGGGGATGAGGTCGCCCGCTTCATCCGGGTCTGAAATGGTGTCGCCGTAAAAGCAGTCGGAGATCCAGCTCTGAGTTGGGTCGTAGTCGATGATATCGATCATCACAAAAAGGGGGCGGTCTGCCTGATTCTTATGACTCGCCCGTAAGGAGTAGCTTATACCGGGCCGCTCGTGAAATTCGATTTTGACATCGGCCTTCTCCTGCAGCGCCTGTCCGAGGAATAGAAACGTCGATTTTACGCCCAAGTTATCTTCAAC
>JARFQH010000007.1 GCA_029287875.1 Desulfobacteraceae bacterium
GCTCTCCCGTATCGGCATTCCGGTGGAGGCGACCCTGTATGTCGGCAACGACATGCTAAATGATATCCGGCCGGCGGGCGCCGTCGGTTTCAAGACTGCTCTATTTGCGGGCGACGGCTGCTCGTTGCGGCCCAGAGAATCCGATGACCGCTGCCGGGGACTATCACCCAATTTAGTCGTTACCGACCTCCGGCAGCTGATCGCCGCAACCGTCAACCCTTAACCGAGGAGCCGCCATGGACAAATATCTCGACGTCCTGCCCACATTCGTCGATAAAATTCGGAAGGTTCGGGAAATCATCATCAGCAATATCGTGCTCATCGGACAGATTTCCGCCCCGACCTTTCACGAGAGGCGGCGGGCCGAACGGCTGGTGGAGCGGCTTGCCGAATTCCAGGTGGACGAATGCACGATCGACGATTTCGGCAATCCCGTCGGCGTGATCCGTGGAACGTCTACCGTCAAACCGCCCATCTTCGTCGTTGCGCATCTCGACACCTTTTCAGAGGTGGTGGCCGACCAGCACTACGAGGTGACGGACAAAACCATCAGCGGTCTCGGCGTTTCGGACAACTCAGCCGCTGTTGGCGTATTGGCTTCGCTGCCGGACATCTTCAAGCGCCTGGGACTGCGGTTCGAGTCCGACATCGTTCTGGTCGCTCCCGTTCTTTCCCTGGGAAGGGGAAACCTCAGAGGAATTCGCCGGTTGCTCAAGGCCTGGCCGACGCCCATAGCGGGCGCCATCTGCCTGGAAAGCGTGGAACTCGGCCGACTCAACTACTATTCCGACGGCATGATCCGGGGGGAGATCGACTGCAGCATCGCCGTCGAGGAAAAATGGGAACGCTACCACAAGCCCAATGCGATTCTGGTCATCAACGAGGTGATCAACGCCATTCTCAATCTGCGTCTGCCCCAAAAGCCCCGCACGCAAATCGTGATCGGGAAGATTGCCGGCGGGTTCAACCACGGAAAGATCGCCTATGACGCCAAGATCGGGTTTGAAATCCTCAGCGACTCGGATGACATGGTAAAGGAACTCTTCGCCGACATCGGGGATATCGTCGCAGGGATCAACAAGGCGTTTGCCGTCGAGTTGAAGCTCAACCGCATCAGCAATCTGGGCGCGACCAGCCTGCGGTACAATCATCCGCTGGTCAAATGCGCGTCCCGAATTTTGGACCGACTGGAGATAGAGGCCTTCAGCAATCCGAGCGAAACGGCCTTATCCATCTTTCTTCAACGGCAAATCCCGGCGATTACCATGGGAATCACCAGCGGGGACAATTTCCATCAGGAAGGCGCCATGGTCGAAATCGAGCCGATGTTTAAAGGGATCGCTCAGATCCCGGCCCTGATCATGGCCATTGACAACGGGGTGTGCGATGAATAGGACCTGGATTGAATCGAATACGTTCCATCATTCCGAATTCAAGGACCTCGATCGCCTGGTTGCAGAGAAGCGGCGCAAAAAGCTCTCGATCTCCCTGTGTCTACCCACCTTGAACGAGGAGAAGACGATCGCCAAGGAGATCGTCATCATGAAATCGGAACTCATGACGCGCTGTCCGCTCCTGGACGAGATCGTCGTGATCGACTCCGGTTCGACGGACAAGACCCGTGACATCGCCCGATCCTACGACGTGACGGTGCACGAGGCCGACGACATCCTGCCGCATCTGGAAAAATTCAAGGGCAAGGGAGAAAATCTCTGGAAGGCGTTGTACGTTACCCGGGGAGACATCATCGTTTACATCGATGCCGACATCAAAAACATCCACCATCGCTTCGCATACGGCCTGCTGGGGCCGTTGCTGCTCTCGGATACGATCAAGTTCACCAAGGCCTTTTACGATCGGCCGATCTCGGTGGGGGAGAACAAGTGGCGCCCCACCGGCGGCGGACGGGTGACGGAATTGGTGACCCGGCCGCTTTTCGCACTTTTCATGCCGGACCTGACCCAGATCCTGCAGCCGCTTTCGGGTGAGTACGCGGGGTATCGCAGCATCTTCGAAAACATACCGTTTCCCGTCGGATACGGGGTAGAGACTGGCATGCTCATCGACATGCACGAAAAATGGGGGCTCGAGGTCATCGCCCAGGTCGATCTGGACCGGCGTGTTCATAGAAATCAGGGCACCAAGGCCTTGGGGCGAATGGCGTTCGTGATCATCAGGACCTTCTTGAAGCGCATCGAGCGATTGGGCCGGGTCGACATCAAGCAGAACCTTTTCGATGAGATGATTCAGTACAGTCTGATCAGGGGCAAGCTGCGCCCCGAAATCCGGCTGTTCGAACAATGCGAGCGGCCGCCGATGGCGACGGTCACCGAATATCGGGAGAAATTCGCTCCAGGCAACCCCGACTGATTCGGCACACAGCTCGGCATCATTTGTCACAACAGCAGCAGTTTTTCACTGGAAGATGGCACGGATCAGTGGTCCCACCGACCGGGTCTAAAACGTAGCAGCAGCACAGGTTGATGTTACCCTCTGAATCCACCGGGGCCAGTGTACACGTGTCGGCATCTTTTTCTTCGTTGTCGTTCATGGGGAGACCTCCCCTTTATCTTCGATGAATTTTTCGACGCCCAGATGAATACCTTTGCCCGGCAGGGCCATTAGCGTCGATGTGCCATGCGCCAGAAGTTCTCCGGCGGCATCCTCGACTCTTGCTTCCGCATAACTGATGGAGCGCCCGGACCGGATGCACTGGCCTCTGGTGGTGATCGTTCCGTTTGACACCGGCCTGAGATAGTTCAGCTTGAGATCGATGTTCACGAGGCCCGCGTCCTGGGGAAGCCTCATAAATACGGACCAGAAAGTAGCCGTGTCGATCAGGGTGGCCAATACGCCGCCGTGGACGATTCCGAAAGGCTGCAGATGGCAAGTTGCAATTTCACATGTCACCGCTGCGCGGTCAAGTTCGATCGAAGCCAGCTGCATAGGTAGATGTCGAGGAAACGGGCTGCTGTTCACCGTCTCGATTAGCCGGCGGATGTATTCATCGTTTGGTCGTAGCATTGTGTAAATCCGAAACGGATTCTTGCACCTCACCGTTTACAAACAGTCTCTTTTTTCGCGCCGCTTGCATCGAGTTCGGCCTTGGCCTCCGCCGCCAGATCCTTGAAAGCCGTTACAGCGGCGGCCGCCGTTGTCCGGACGAATGCGCCGGCCAGAATACTTCCCTTGATCGCCTTCCTGGCGACCGGTTTGAAAGCCCCGATCAAAACGACGGCAGCGATCGGCGCCAGGACCATGGTGCCGAGACCGAAAGCAGTTGGAACGATGTATTTGGGGTCGCCACTTGTCATCGCCATTGTCGCACCTCTCTTTCGTGGGCATGAGCGTCTGTGCGTCATTCCATCAAAGCCATTCTAATTTAATGCATCCGCTGAAATATTAAACCTCGGAAATCGAGATTGTTGATGTATACTATGGAACAGGTTGAGTGGTTCGGGGTTCAACGTTCCGGGTTAAAAGCCTTAGACAACTTGTAACAAAATAATTCTGGCTTCATGGAAGATCTGAATGATAAATTTTTATTGCGGGTCATGACCTACAACATCCACGGTTGTATCGGTGCCGACAGAGTCGTCAATCCGGACAAGATCGCCGCTATCATCGTGGACCTCGATGTGGACATCATTGCCTTGCAGGAAGTCGATGCCGGCCACCCGACACGCGAATATCGGAATCAGGCCCAGATGATCGCCGGCGTGCTCGGTGTGGAGCACATCTATTTTCCAGTCGAGCAGGAGGGCCTGCGGCGTTTCGGGCTGGCGGTCCTCAGTCGGTTTCCGATTGTCGGGTTCGATCAGATCCGGCTTCCGAATGTCTACCCTCTGCTGAATCCCCGCAAGCGGGGGGCTCTTCGAACACTACTCGAAACACCGGCCGGCCGGGTTTATCTCATCAACACTCATCTCAGTTTATTCAGGCTGGAACGACGCCTGCAACTGACTGCGCTGATGAGTGGTGGCGATTTCACTGCAGTGCCTGCGAATGAGCCGCTGGTTTTTTGCGGGGACCTCAATTCGGGGCCGTCATCCGACAGTTACAAACAGGTGTCGCGCCTTTTGACCGATGTTCAGACCGCAACCCACAGCGGATCGGTTGAGGCCACCTTTCACGCCAAGAGTCCCTTTTTCCGCATCGACCACATTTTTATATCATCCCATTTCACACCTCTCAAAACAGAAGTCCGCAAGACCGCCGATACCGCGGCGGCATCGGACCATTTGCCGCTCGTTGTGGACCTGGCATTGAAGAAAAGCAGCGACTGAGATTCTTTTCCTTTAGGGTCACGGTAAGAAATAATTCCACACGATTGCGCCGGATTATGGTTTGTCTACAAGGCACATCCACTTGCGCATATCGGGATACGCGTGGGTGGATGTAACGCAGTAGACGGGCCCTAAGACAAGCAAGAGGTGGAATTATTTTTTGCCGGGGCCCTTAAATACTCCGACGACCCAAATTGCTTCCCAATGTATAGGCTTTAAGATAAAGTTTTTGGCAAAGCCAGAGCAAGAAGGCTGTATTGTAATACGCCGACGACCGATAACGCCCACCAAAACCTTTATCTTAAAGCCTATAGTTGACTTTTGGCCCCCTTTCGGCATAAGCAGATAAAATGTTCACACAAACAATCGGGAGGGAAGAAACATGAAAGAGATCGAGAGTATATTGAAAACCGTATCGGACGGGTTGAAACTGGCGTCGCAGGGTATTCTGTCGTTGGCGGAAAAAGTTAACGAAGCTGCCACGGCGATGGGCCCAACAGAAAAGTCAGCCGCCAAAACGACCGCTGCAGCTCGGAAACCCAAAACCAAAACAAAAACGAGCAAAAAGAGAACGCCCGGCGTCAAGGCAGTCCAAAGGAAAAAAGCCGCCGGCGCTTCTCAAGCGATGACCGCCATCGATACAGTTTTCGGCATTGTCAAAAAGTCCGGCAAGCCGGTCGATATGGCCACGCTCCGCGAAAAGACCGGTTTCGCAAACAAGAAGATCGCAAACGTCCTCTTCAAACTGAAGAAGCAGGGCAAGATAAAGAGTGTGGACAAGGGTGTTTATACCATCGCATAACCGAAAGTTTCGATACACCACCTCCGGTGAACTGCTTAACGGCCGATGCAACAGCATGGTTTGTGCCGGTCAGATGATCGGTTGTTGCGGCAGAACGGAGGTGGGAATTTTTATGCCTCACCCCATCAGGGGGATGGTCAGGAAACGCTGTTCAGGTAAGAATGAAATAACTTCTGGTATTTGTCTTTCGATATTCTGTTTCTCAGAACGGCACAACGCATAAACAAAATAAATTCCTTCAGACCGTCGACATACTCGACGGGGCAGGGGCATTCCTCGGCCCTTCGTTTATGGTGAAGCATAACCCGCTCGGCTTCGGTGGCCTCTTGGTTCGCCAAAATAACCGCCTCGGTGAATGTCTTTCCATCGATCGCATCGAAGAATGATTCTATGCGGCAGTCTGCAGAAATCATCTTTCCTCCAATCCTTCCATGACCCACGGGACTGCGTGGCGTTTTAATTTAAATTTACCGTACGGAAAAAGATGGTGGAGTGTCACCAGTGGTGTGCAGTTTACCTCAACTGTTAGACAGTCGCCGGATATCAGTTGGCCGCAACCAGTTGAAGCAATTTTTTAAGGGAATTTAGGCCGACACGTGCTGAATGTCAATTCGAATAGTGTTAGAATTTTGTTAGGATTTCTGAATCCGTCTATGTTGCTAATATGTCCATTAAAATGTCTGTAAAGCAGTAAAAAATGGTATGTTATCTTTGGGGTACGAATGGCTATGAGAATGATCCCGAATTCTGTCCGGTGATGTTTTCGGCAGGGGGCGGTCACCTCAGGTAGGTGCCCATCTTTTGACGGCAAATTTCCTTGAGGTAGTCGGAGATCCGGGCAGCGTCTTCCATGTCCGCGACCGCCGTTAGAGCGGATTGGGCTTCGGCCATCGACAGGGTCGATATCAGGTGCTTGATCAGGGGGATCGATGCGGGGTTCAGGCTCAAGCGCGTGATGCCCATTGCCAGGTAAAGGACGACGCAATGTGGATTGGAGGCAGATTCACCGCAGATGCTGAGCGGAATTCCCATTCTGCGGCAAACCGTCGCTGCTTCCCGGATGGTGTCGATGACCGCCGGGTGCAGCGGGTTGTACAAGGCGGACACTTTTACATTGTTGCGGTCGACGGCGAGAATGTACTGGGTCAAATCGTTGGTGCCGATACTAACGAAGTCGACATAACGCAGCAGGTGGTGCAGAATTCGCACCGCTGCGGGTACCTCGACCATGATCCCGAGTGCCATGTTTGCGTCGAAGCGTCGTCCTGACGCGGCCAGTTGTGACTTTTCATCGTTGACGATGCGGTTGATGGTGCGCACCTCCTCAACCGTGGAGATCATGGGAAACATGAGCGACGTCGGGCCATGAGCCGACGCTCGCAGGACGGCACGAATCTGGGCCCGAAAGATATCGTCACATTCCAGGGAGACCCGAACGGCTCTCCAGCCCAGGTAGGGATTGGCTTCCTGGGGATAGTCGAGATAAGAGAGAAGCTTGTCACCGCCGACGTCCAGGGTACGAATCGTGACGGTTTTACCGGCGGCGGATTGGATGACTTTGCAGTAGAGGTCAAATTGCTCCTGTTCGGTGGGAAAGTCGCCGCGAACCAGAAAAGGAAACTCGGTGCGATAGAGTCCGATGTGATCGGCACCGTATTTGTGGACCAACTCGAGGTCGGAAAGAAGGCTGACATTGGCCCCCAGACGGCAGGAACGGCCGTCGCGCGTCAGCGCCGGTAAGTTTCGCAGACGGTCGAGGTTGCGGAAACTTTTTTCTT
>JARFQH010000024.1 GCA_029287875.1 Desulfobacteraceae bacterium
TCCATAGTTTTATCTTCTCACCTTCCAATCTTCTATCCTTCTTGCCTCCAACCTCAATCCGCTTTCAGCCTCCGAGCTTCCCAGCCTCACAGCCTCCTAGCTTCCCGGCTTCTCTTTTTTATCCCCCATTCCGCCTTCTGCCCTCTACCCTATGCTCTATGCACTATGCCCTATGCTCTGCGCCCCTTCACCGGCGCACCAGCAGCGCTGTATTTTGCCGTTGATTTTCGGGCGCAGACCTCGCACAATCGACGATCGTCGGCAACCCTGGCGACTGCGTGGGTCCGTTTGTGAACAAAGTCAAGATATCTTTCCGGCCCCAGCACGGCCCCGCAACTTTGACAATACAGCAATTTTTTTCGGTTGAGTAAGGTACCGCAGAGAGAAAGAACTCTTTCGCCGCCCCTGTCTTCCATTCTCATCGCACCGGTGGGACAATTGGTGGCGCAGGCACCGCATAAAATACACCGATCTTCGGTCACTCTGAAATCGGTTGCCACCGGGTGATCAAAATCGAAATAACCCATTTGCAAGGCGTCCACTTTCATCCTGTCACGGCAGACCTCAACGCATTTGCCGCATCTCAGGCAGATATCGCAGCGCAGGCAGCGCCGGGCCTCTTCGCGTACCATGTTTTCGGTGTGGCCCAGCTCGACCTGCTGGAATGTCGTGCGGCGACGGTCAATATTCAGCAGCGGCATCTCGGGCCGTTTCAAGGTCATTTTGGTAATGGCGGGAACTTCCAGGTACTCGACCCTTCTACGGCGGGTCGGCACCGGCGGCATACTGGGCTGGGGAATACCGGATAACCAACGGTCTATAGACTCGGCCGCCCGCTTACCGCCGCCAATGGCTTCGATGACAGTTGCCGGTCCGGTGACGGCATCGCCGGCCGCAAAAATGCCCTCAAGGGAAGATTCCATGGTTGCCATCTGAACGTTGATCGTTCGACGGCGCGTCCATTCCAGGCCCTTGACGGATTCCATGCAGGCGGCATCGACCTGTTGGCCGATGGCACAGATGATGACATCCGCACCGATGGTATATTCGCTGCCTTCGATGGGAACCGGGTATTTTCGGTCCTGTCCTTTTTTACTGACCAATTTGGCCTTCAGGCATCGCAGACCCTCCAAACGGCCCCCGCTGCCGATGATTTCGCTCGGAATATTTAAAAATTCAAACCGGATCCCTTCTTCCTCCGCCTGCTCCACTTCTTCATGGTCGGCCGGCATTTCAGAACGCGCCCGGCGGTAGGCCAGAGTCACCGATTCACATCCCAGCCGCAGACAGGTTCTGGCCGCATCAATGGCCACATTGCCGCCGCCGATCACGACGGCATGTTTCCCCGGCACCTGCCGGTCTCCCAAGGCCACTTCTCTCAGGAAATCGATGGCTTGTTTGACCTGGGGAAAATCCGATTCTCCGGGAATGCCCAGTTTAAATGACTGGTGGGCGCCGATGGCAAAGAAGTAAGCTTCAAAACCTTCGGTTTTCAATTGCGCGAGGGTGATATCAGTGCCGAATGCGGTATTAAACTGAAATTCCACACCCAAATTTTTTAACATGACCACTTCGCGATCGATGACCTCTCTTGGAAGCCGATAGCGGGGTATGCCCAACAGCAGCATTCCGCCTGCCACCGGCTGTTGCTCGATAACGCGAACGCCATAGCCCTTCAATGCCAGGTAATAAGCTGCGCTCATACCGCCGGGGCCGGCGCCGATGACGCACACCTTCTTGTTTTTGTCCGGTTCCTTGGGCGGGTTTTTATAACTGCCTTCGGACATGGCCCTCTCAGCGGCAAAACCCTTAAGCGATTTTATGGAGATCGGGGTATCAATGCGTGCTCGCACACACATGAATTCACAGGGTCTGGTACACACCAGGCCGCACACCCAGGGAAAAGGGCAATCCCGGCGGATAACGTCGATGGCCTCGGCATCGCGTCCCATTCCGATGAGGGTGACGTAAGTCGGAATATCCAGTCCGGCCGGGCAGGTCATCTGACAGGGCGCCGGGGCCAGTCTGAGACAATCTCCTGATGAGCAGTTATGGGTGTCGATATGGCTGATAAAGATTTCGTGATGCTGCGCCAGCGCCGTTCGTACCAATTTCCCGGCATTTTTGGAGGGTTCTGATTTGCCCTGTTCTTCCAGTTTTCGGGCCAGCGATTCCATGGTCGGCAGATGCTCGGTATCACCTCTGCCATAGGCAACATCGTTTAGTAATGCCAAAATATCTTCCGCCCTGCGTCTGCTTCTAGGGTCCGTTAGACCACCAGACTCGATGGCGGCCCTCAATTTACCGATAATATCAGTTACCGGGCATTTTGTTTCGGGCATTTTTTCTCTCGTATACCGAAATCCCTCGGTATGGATGGTGGATATCGTTGATTGGTTTTATTCGAAATCGGCAACTTTTTTTGCGTGCCGGTCACGTTTGGACTGGGATTTTTTTGCCGGATCGCCGAAATGAAGACATTTTGTGATACATTTGGTTACGCAGGCCGGTTCCAGGCCCTGATCAACTCGGTCCATGCAGTAATCGCACTTGACGGCTTTTCCGGTCTCCGGGTTCCACTGGGGAGTTCCCCATGGACAGGCTGTAATGCAGGCTTTACAGCCGACGCAAAGTGTCTCGTCGACGAAGACGATACCGTCCTTGGGTCTTTTTTGCATCGCGCCGGTCGGACAGGCGGCCACACACCAGGGCTCCTGGCAGTGAAAACAGGGCATAAACACATAAGACATGCGCGGTAGATTGTTTAATTTTTTGGGGCCTACCGGAATGATCTGTGACAATCTGGGGCCAATCGGCAAGTTGTTTTTTGTTTTGCAGTGTGACTCGCAACTGAAACATCCAATGCAGCGTTTGGCATCCTGGTAAATATAGTACTTGCTCATGTGTTTTCCTCCGTATTATTCCGCTTTTTCAACCTTTACGAAACACTCCATCAGCGAATTGGCGCCTCCCACCGGATCGTAAACGCCCAACAGACCGGTTTCAAAACGATAATCTCCCAATCCCTTGTTATACCCGCGGGTTTGCCAGGGCACTTTTCGGCCGAACCCGTGGACCATGAAAACCGATTCCGGGTGAATGAATTCGGTCACGTAAACGTTGATCGTCCCCGAATGGCTGCCGTCGGCGGAAGTCACCCGCACCCGATCACCCTTGGCAATGCCCAGTTTTGCGGCCTCTTCATCATTGAGCCATAGCTGGTTTTCAGGCATAATTTCGCTGAGCACCGGGTTGTTTTGGGTACGACCATGGGTGTGCACCGGACTGCGACCAAAGGCTAAGCGGTAATAGCCCTCATCAGGCTTTTTGGGGCACTCATAGGGCTTGAAGGATTCG
>JARFQH010000069.1 GCA_029287875.1 Desulfobacteraceae bacterium
GACTGATCCTGAGACCATGAGTGACGGATCCGAACTTGATGGAGGTGAGTACCGTCTCCAGGGACCACCAAAAGGCGACAACTGCCAAGAGAATGGTTACCAAATCACCGACAATCATCAGGATTCCGCGGGTGCGTTCGCCGACAAATGGTAAAATGACATCGATACGGATGTGCGCCCGTTCCTTGATCGCGGCCGAAGCACCGATCCAGGAGACGTAAATAAACGCATAGCGGGCGATTTCTTCGGCCCAGATCGAGGAGTAGCTCAGCACAAAACGACGAAATACCTCTACAAAAATGGTGATGACGATGAGTGCGTAGAGGGGCAGCAACAGCCACCGCTCAGCGTTAGCATCCAGTTTCTTATAAAATTTGTTTGCCGACATAAATATTGTTTCCTCCAGTCTGACGCGTGTCAGGTGCCGGCAGCATCGAAGATGCATCCGGCACCCTTTCTGCGTGTCTATACGTCATGCACGTAGTACCGACCTTTGGTATTGGCGGCTTCCTGGAGTCTATCAAAGACCTTCAAGTCACCGGCCAGCTCTTTCTTGAACGCATCCCATGCCGGCAGCTGGGCCCCGGCCGCTTCTACCCACATTTTCTTTTCTTCCGCTGTGGGTACGTAAAACTGCACACCGGATTTGCTCAGTTCCGCCATGGCATAGGCGCGCGCCGCCGGAACCTTGGCCAGGTTCTGACGCATGGTGATTTCGCTGGCAAACTCGATCCCTTCTTGCACCTTTTTGGGCAGACTGTTGAACCATTCCAGGTTGCAGGAGTAAACCTGGCTGTCCGGCACCGCACCGTTGAAAGTGACCCAACTCAAGGCATCCTTAAATCCGAAAACATAGAGTGCCTCCACGGAGGGATCCAGAGCATCCGCAACGCCCTGCTTGATGGCGCTGGATGTCTCTCCCCAGGCGATGGGCGTCGGATTGGCACCCAATAACTGGTAGAACTGGGCCAGAATCTTTGAACCGGGCACGCGGAATTTAACGCCCTTCATCTGCGCCGGCGTTTTGATGGGGCCGTCCATCCCTCTGCGAATCGCCACGACCCGAGGATCAATACAGACATACCAGAGAACCTTGAAGCCTTTTTCGGCCACCTTGGGATCGACTTCTTTTTTCCAGGCATCGGAGTTGACCAGGTTGACGAACGGCTGATTTTCACCGCACCAATAGGGAATATTGATCAGATCCACCACCGGTGCGTAAGGTGCGAAGTTGGAAATCGAATGTTGGGCGGCCTGAATCGTGCCTGCCTGAACCTTCTGAGCAAGCGCGCTGCCGGCGCCCAGCTGGCCGCCGGGGGCCAATTTTACGTAGATCATGCCGTTGGTTGTATTCTGAACATTCTCTTTCATATCCAGCTGCATGATGGGATAGCTGCGGGAGGCCCCCAGAATGTATGCGGTGGCAATATTCATTGTGTACTTGGCGGCTTTTTTACGTTCATTTTCTTCTTTGGCGACTTGGGCCGAGGCTTCCGGCGAATGGATCACACCGCTAAAAAGCGCCACCGTGGCTGCCGTAAATCCAAACTTGGCGCTGACTTCCATGAAACGCCGCCGCTCTGCAGACTTCAATTCTCTTTGTTCATTCATCTGATCCTTCATGTTATGCCTCCTTTGAAGTTGTATCGGTGATGTCATTTTCTGCGGCCTCACGTTTCAACGCCGCCCAAATCAGCGTTGTCGAAGCCGCCCCGAGCAATAGAAATTCAGCCACACTCTCCAAATGCGGCAACCCCCAGTGAAAGGAGATATTCCCTTTGCCGATCAACAGATTGGCAAAAAAAAGAAAAAACAGGAAAAGTGATATCCGCAACATTCCCTTGCCCGACGGTGGTGCCGTATTCGCGGAGTGTTGCGTTTTCTTTTTTGCACTTTCCATAGCGCTTACCCCTTATGGTTTCGCTGCGTCTTTATTTAGTAGCTGTATAGAAGACATTGCGGCCCGTTCCTTGAACGTTGCAATTCAGAAAAAGGAGCCCCCGAAGGGGCCCTCATTATTAGGCGCTCTCGTACAGTTTGGTCAGTACGAACTCCTCATGGCCAAGCAATTCCTGCGCGGTGAGACGGCCGTTGCATGTGCGTTTCAACAAATCCAAAAGACCATCGCCGGACTGATCCAGCGTCAATTCGCCGCGAAGTATGGCGGAGCAGTCATAATCGAGGTGCTCCTTCATCGTTGCGCAAGTCAAAGGATTCGCCGAAAGCTTGATGACCGGTTCGATGGGGTTGCCGATGATGTTGCCTTGTCCGGTGGGGAAGAAATGGGCCACAAAACCAGCCGCCGCCCAAAGAGTCACGGCTTCAGCCGCGGCAGAGCTGGTGTCCATGAACCATAGACCCGACCCGGTGGGCGCTTCGGCCTTATCCAGGCACCCCACGAACTTACATTTCTTGCCGATCTTCTGCAGATTGCCGAAGGCCTTCTCTTCGATGGTGGTGAGGCCGCCGCGGATATTGCCTTTTGTGGGCTGGCTACCGGAAAGGTCATCTGTTTTATTGCGGTCGATCATTTCCTGATATTTGTTGAAGATGTGCATGAACTCATCGCCTACCTCCGGGGTGGCTGCGCGTTTTTTGCAGACCGCCTCGGCGCCGGTGATTTCGCTGGTCTCGCCGAATGAGCAGGTAGCCCCGGCCGCCACCAGTTTGTCGAAGGCATTGCCCACCGTCGGATTGCTGGCCAGACCGCTGGTGGTATCGCTTTCTCCGCATTTGGTGGAAACCCAGATTTCGCTTAAATCCACCTCTTCACGTTTGAGTTCGCTGGCCCACTGCATGTACTCGTAGGCTTTCCAACATGCCATCTCCACTGTTTTATAATCGCCTTGGCGTTCGATGGAAAAACCGGTGACCGGTTTTCCGGTTTCGGCGATGCCGTCTACAATGATGTTGGTCCACTCCGGCTCGATGCCGATAACGACCACGGCGGCCACATTGGGGTTGGCTCCCGTACCGATCATGGTGCGGAAAAACAGCTGCAGATCCTCGCCGAATTGCAGCCGGCCATAGGCATGCGGAATCGCCTTGGTGCCCTTGACGCCGAAAGCGACTTTTTCACAGGCCGAGTTGGAAAGGTCGTCTAACGGTAAAATCACTACATGGTTGCGAATACCCACACGACCGTTTTCACGTCTGTATCCCCAGACGGTTCCTAAATTGCTCATATCTACCACCTCTTGGTTTTAAGGTTCTGGATGTGCACGTGGCCGCCCTTTTTGATGTTTGCAACCACTTTGCCGATGTCCTCGCCGTATTTGATGACACTGCCCCCTTCGGCATGATCATTCAGCGCGATTTTGTGTCCCAACGGGATATCGTCGAGAGCCTTGATATCGATGCCTTTTTGGGAGTCCATCAAC
>JARFQH010000133.1 GCA_029287875.1 Desulfobacteraceae bacterium
AATGGCGGCCTGGTAACCGTTCACAGGGTTGCAACGTCCGATGCGCTTCAAACCACCTAATTGTAAGCGTTTACAGGGTGCCGCAGATGCAAGGCGTCGGGCGCGCAGACGTACTTTTGTACTTCAAGTGCCCGACAACAAAGCAGATGCGGTGCCCTGTGAACGCTTACGCGGCCTGAGTTCAGGTGACCGGTTGGGGTGCCTTCCTTTTCTTTTGTTCCCAGTCCTCGATTTTCGTCCCCTCTTGAACCAGTTCCCAGCCGGAGATCATGGCACGGGTGTGCGCGAACACCGTGTGACCGGTTGTGATCATGTAGATGTGGACGATGAGAAATGACAGAATCGCAAAAGCCCCGGCCAGGTGTATGGCCGCGACCACCTCGAGAGACAACCAGCCGAGTCCCCAGTCTTTCCATGAGTTGTAACCCCAGTAGAGGAAGCCGGTTACCATCTGCACCGGAAGCAAAGCGGCCGCCAGGGAGAGGTAGACCAACCGTTGCAGGGGGTTGTGCTTGGCGTCCTTGCGCTTTGGCACCGGGTGCGGTTCTCCTCGAAAAATGCCGTAGGTATAATAGCGGATCACCGAGAGCATCTTCCGTGTGGTCGGGACATACTGTTGCCACTCACCGGTCGTGAAGAGCCAGAACACGAAAAACGCGAACAGGATCAGCCAGGTGAGGCCGGAATAGTTGTGGATCTCGGCGGCGGCCTTGAAACCGAAGAGAGTAAACAGGCCATTGAGTTCAAAGCCGGTCACCAACAGCAGAAGAATCAGGGCCGTCTGCATCCAGTGCCAAAACCGCTCGTAACGGGTGTAAAGATATATGTTGACCATGTTGTTCGATGTCATCGATTAGCGCTCCTTTCTGCCCCTGGCAATGTATCTCCCCAGACCGTGGATAAACACTCCTGCCAGGGAACCGAAAACCACCGCCCACCCAAGGTATTGGATGACCTTGCTGGCATCCCGTCCCGGCATGTAGAAGCCGGTCAAATTGGTCAGGCGACCGTTTTTGGCATGGCATTCCGAGCACGCCAGGGCCTTGTTTTTGGGTGCCACCATGTGGGTGATCGGAAAAACATAGCTGGTTTCCACAAAATCCATCTCGCCGCTGAAGGGCAGACCCGCATAGGCCATCCCGGACGCAGCGGACTTCTTCCAGTCGAAATCCCCCCAGTAGGCTCCGGTACCGGGTTTGCCGAACAGGTGCGGGATGACCATGGTTTTATTGATCTTGTCGTAGGGTGTTTTGCCGCGATGGACCTTGAAGGGGAATATCCGCGAATTGGCATCGTCCTTGCCGCCCACCGGCCAGCTGACCGCCACGGTGTTGCTCGGATCGATCGTGTCTTTGGCGGTCAGACCCTTTAGGGAACCGTTGAACCAGAAGTATTCCGGCGCCACGTTTTTAGCCCACCGGAACTCGCCCTTCTTGCTGTCGTATTTGGGTTTGCCGAATTCGTCTTTTTCCTGGTAAGGTTTCCCGTTTTTTTTCTGGCCGGCCTTAGACCAGTCCCACCACATCTTGGTGGGGTTCACCCGCGCAAAGGTCGGAATGTGACAGCTCTGACAGGCCACCTTGTCGGTATGATCGTTGGCCTTGACCCCCGGCTTGTGGGGGGTGCGGGAATGGCACGATTCGCACATGATCTTGGGCGCCAGGTCGTCCTCGATCAGACTCTTGCGTTCCATGGCGGCCGGCGTCGAGTATATGCGGCCGGCAATGCTGTGAACCTCGGTCGTGTGGCAGCGCACACAGTCGAAATTCTGTCCGTCGACGCCCATGTGGACATCCAGTTCCTTGTTCGGTTTCATGAGAGACGAATCCAAGTCCCCGTGCTTGACGCCGTCACCGCCGCCGCCGAAAAAGTGGCAGGTACCGCAGTTCTTGCGGGTCGGCCGACTGACGCTCTGGGCCACCGCGTTCCATTCCGGCGGTTTGTAAGTCTTGCCGTTGCCCTTGAAAACAGTCGGTTGGTCCACCGTGAAGCCGGCCCCCGTGGGAAACTTTTTGTAAGTCCCGGTTTGCTCGTGACAGACCAGACAGTCCACCGCATGCGGGTTGCTGAAATCAAAATTCTTGTCTTTCCAGCCATAACCGGCGTGACAGGATGTGCAGCGCGGCTCGTTGGATTGAAGGTTGATGCAGAAGTTGTTCATGGTCAAGCCGCCCTTGCCGACCTTCATCTTCGAGTCGACATTCGGGTCGAGCCAGCTCCAGTGAATGGTCTTCTGGAATTGTCCGGCGGCAAGTTCGTGGCAGCTGAGACAAGCCTCCGTGACCTCGGGTCCGCTGGTAAAGGTCTTTTGCAGAACCGGATGCAGCGAGTGATCTGCGGTGATCCAGATTTGGGGTCCTTTGGTCGCCTGTTGGGCCATGGTGCGGCCCGGGGCCTGGTTTTCGTCCAGCACCTGCGTCTGGGCCAAACACCAGGATGGCAGCACCAGCGCGCCGATAAAAACCGCCGCCGCCCATCTCCAAATACGATTACAACCTTCCATTGGGTCCTCCGATTGACATTGACATTTCCTTTGCGGGTGTATGGGCCCATCAAACCATCGGGTATAGTAAAACCTCTGGGTCGTGTGCCGATTGAATTAACACGGGTACCTTCTGCTGCGTATGTTGATTAGCAAGCCTCATGCCAAGCCTGTGACCTTCTTGATTATCTCCAACCTATTGAAAAATATTGATAAAAAAAATTGAAACCGGCTCTTGCCGGAGCGACCTGTTAATGCTATGTTAGCTGTTAACAGATTAACAGTTAACACTTAAATTAACAACCAGGTTGAGCGGTTTCCCGCCCAGGCAGGATTCATGGTTCCGAGTTAAAATGCCATAACTGGTCTCTAACAATCGTATGACGCGTCTATTGGGTCGAATTCCATGTTTCACCCAATGGGTGAAAGCGGCCAATCCAAACAAAGGTGTATAAAGTTCCGGAAATTAGCATTTTATAACCTTTGAACTCTGAACCTGGAACCGATCAGTTAATGGATGAATCTAATTTTTAGTACGAAAATAAGGTGGGCGTCTCCGCCCGCATAACCGATTTCGAAAGACGGCTGAAACTCGCCGCCAACGGGTTCTAAGCCCGGACCAAGCCCGTCTTCAAATAAGGGGTTCGGGTTTTCCCCAATGTTGTGCCTTTCATGAGGTATCGGCATTGGGTCCGGTCTAAGACCCCGGCGACTCAGACAGTCAGCCGCTGTTCTCAACCGCTCATCCGGGCTCCGGCGCATCATTTTCATGCACCGTGGCGGCCCGAAGGGCCATGAGCGTTTAACACGTGACCCAACCTGCCCATGCATTTCAAAATAAACCCGCCGTCTGTTACCGCGGTTTTTCGGACACTTGGGACACAGCACCGAAGAAGCACGATTCTTGCAACACAAGGAACATGCTCATGCAAATCGCACGATACTGGGAGACCATTGTCAATACACTCCAGGACGGCTTGATCGTTGTCGACCCCGGCGGCCGCATCCTGTTTTTGAATCCAGCTGCTGAAAAACTGACCGGGTATTCGGCCGCAGACCTGGTGGGCAACTCCTGCCGGACCCTGAACTGCACCGGTTGCCGCATCATCGGACGGGGTGTCGCCGAAAAATGGTGCGCGCTGTATGCCACCGGCGACGTCAAAGCCAAGCGGTGCCTGATCACCAACAAAGACGGTCGCGCCGTCCATGTCGTCAAGAACGGTTCGGTACTGCGGAATGAATCTGGTCATATCATCGGGGCGGTCGAAACCTTGACCGACATGTCGGAAATCGTCCGGCAGCAGCAGGAAATCGAATCCCTCAGGAAATCCTGTCAGCTGAGTGACGGTTTCCACGGACTGGTCGGAGAGTCTCCCGCCATGCAACAGGTTTACGAGCTGATCGACAATGTCGCCCAGACGGAAGCGCCGGTGCTGATCCAGGGACAGAGCGGGACCGGCAAGGAACTGGTCGCCCGGGCCATCCACGAAGCCGGGCCCCGCCGTGATAAGCCGTTTATCAAGGTCAACTGCGCCGCCCTGAACGAAAATCTGTTGGAAAGCGAACTCTTCGGGCACGTCAAAGGCGCCTACACCGGCGCGGACCGCCATCGCGTGGGACGGTTCGAAGCCGCTCACGAGGGGACGATCTTTCTGGACGAAGTCGGCGACATCCCGCCGCCGATTCAGATCAAGCTCTTGCGCGTGCTCGAAGAAAAAGAGATCGAACGCGTGGGCGACCACCAGCCGATCGGAGTGAACGTGCGAATCGTAACCGCCACGAACCGGGACCTGGAAGCCCTGACCGCTCAGGGAAGTTTCAGGGAAGACCTCTTTTTTCGCATCAGCGTATTCCCGCTCCAAATCCCGTCGCTTTCCGGGCGTCTCGAGGACATCCCGCTGCTCGTGCAGCACTTTATCCGCCACAACGTGTTGAACAGCGGCAAGAATATCGTGGGGGTATCGGCCGCTGCCATGGCAGCGCTCACAAATTATGCCTGGCCCGGGAACGTCCGTGAGCTGCGCAGTGCCATCGAATATGCATTCGTCCTCTGCAAGGACGCAACGATCGAAAGCGGGCACCTACCGCCTAAAATCCTTCAACCGCATCACCCATCGGAGCATCGGACTACTCGAGGCAACCGGACGAAGCTGCGGGAACGTGAAGATCTGGTGCGCGTGCTCCGCCAGGCGGCCGGCAACCAGTCCGAGGCGGCCCGCATACTGGGGGTCAGCCGTGTGACCATCTGGAAGCGGATCAAAAAATACGGCATCAAGACCGTCGAGATTAGAGAAACTTTCTAAAACAGGACCCCAAACCGGCCCGCCAAATAATTCCTTGACAGCAGTCGCTACGCCGTGACATTCTTCAAATGGGCGGATGACCGATGTGACGGCGCGAGACTACATTGTTCCATATTGGCCTCTGCACTCTTACAACAGCTCCTGTGCCTTCTCCTCCTCCTATTTGATAGGTCCCTTTTCGACTCTTTCCTCCCGTTGCCGGTCGCAAATCGTCGCAACCATCGAATGGCTTCGATTATTGCCGCCGGGGCGCCCTTGCACCGTTTTCCCTGCTTTTGCCGGATAAACGACCGTCAACCGCTCCCGAAACCAAGCCACCGAAAGGAGGGAAGCATGGCCGCACAAAAATTACTACTGCCGTACAATTTTTCGGATTCGGACCGCAAAGCCCTTGACTTTGTCATCAGCACCTTCGGTCATCGCGACGATATCGAGGTGACCATCTTCCATGCCCATACCCCTCTTCCGTCCATAGATGTCAGCAGTGAGAACGTCACCGGAAGACTGAGCCAGAATATTAATTATCTGAGCCAAAAAGTGTCCGAAGTGGAAACATCGCTGCAGGAAGTCAGAGTGGAACTCGTCCGGCACGGATTTTCAAATGACAGGGTTAAATTGAAGTTCAAACCCCGCAAGAAAGAAATCGCCGCAGAAATTATCGACTTTCACGCCAGCGAAAAGTTCAACCTGCTGGTCTTGAACCGAAAAGCCGGAAGGATCGGACGCTTTTTTACGGGCAGCGTTCACGCCAAAGTGGCGGCAGCCCTGCGGAATGCAACCGTTTGCATCGTCTGCTGAAAACCGTCATCCGGGAATCCGGTATCATACTTTTTGGGCTCGTTTAAGCGAAGGAGGCATCTCATGGGTATTGAAGAAAAAATCGATATCGATGTGTTCAAAGTGGTCACCCGTGCGATCGCGGAGGCCGAAAACCTGGAATTGATGACCGGCCACCTTTCTCAGCTTCTGGTCGCCGCACTGGGGATCAAAGGGTGCAGCATTTTTGCGTTGAACCATGAATCCGAAGAGCTGGAAATCCTGGGCAGCTTTGGACTCAGCGTCGGGTATGTCAACAAAGGACCGGTGCTTTCGGCCAAGAGCATCGCCCGCACCGTCAAAGGCGATCCGATCGTCGTGGCCGACACTTCCAACTCCGATCTCTTGCAGTACCCGCAGGAAGCGATAGTCGAGGGCGTCCGCGCCGTTGTCTCGCTTCCCATCACCCTGCATAGCCGCGTGATCGGCGCGTTAAGGCTGTATCATTACGATGTCTGGGAGGTTTCAGAACGCGACCTGGATTCGTTGATGCTGCTCTCCGAAATCATCGGCTTGGCCTTGATGTACACCCGCCTGCGGCATGCATTGCTGTCGGTAAAAGAAACGACCAACGAAATTCACACGGTCTGGTTGGAACCGTAGCCCGATAATGTCATGAAATCGTTTCAGGACTTGGAGCACGCAAAGCATCCAAGTAAAAATCCCGCTGCGTGCCGGCACGCAGCGGTATTTTTACGGTTTGCCGAAATGAGGAGATAGGGATTACTGTTGCGGCCCAAAGATCTTTTCGGGACGCTGGGTCGAACCCGTCGCATTGGGAAAATTCGGATAGATGTACGCTTTTTCGCCGGTCTTAACCAGGTGGCCCGCACCTTCCATGAACTTATTGAAACGGAGTTTGCATTCGTAGAAACCGTGCCACCAGGCATAGTCGGGAGCCATCATCATAGCACCCATCCGTGCCCGGCGCCCCTCGTGATGCCACAGCTCGTAGTATTCCACTTCCAGGTGCTCGTCGAAGAATTTCTCCTTGCTCAGCAACCCCTTTTCATAAAGCTCATCCAGGGTAGCCTTGGCCGGTTTGAAGTAAACATCGTTGTACTCTGTCACCGCATTGTCGAAGCCGTTATAGACATCGTTGATCCAGGCGTCCGAGTGGCACTGCCGGCAAACGTTTTTCATCTTTTCCCGCTCGACCTGCCAGTCGGTTTTGGCCGGGAAGGGTTTGAAATCCTGCGGCCGCACGGTCAGGGGCGCCTGGGTCTCCCAGGACAGCCGTTCGGTCACATCGTGGGTACCCATGACCTTGCCCGACCCGGACATGTGGCAAACCGCACAGGTCGGTGCACGGTAGTCAACGCCGGCGGTCCAGGTTCCGGGAGCGGCTTTGAAATTGTATTCTTCCTTGTAGGCATGGTACATAGTGCCGTGCTTAGATTCATTATAGATCTCTATCTGCGGGTGATCCGGGCCGAGGTGGCACTGATCACAGGCTTCAGGCATACGAGCTTCGGCGATGGAAAAGCGATGTCGGGTGTGGCAAGATGTGCACGATCCCTTGCTGCCGTCCGCGTTGAGCCGTCCCACACCGGCATTTGGCCAGGTCGCCGGATCAATGCCCCCTTTTGCGTCGATCTTGATCACCGTGCCGTGGCAGTTGAAACAACCGGTTTTACGCTCGTTTGCGGAGTTCATGCCTTTGTTAAGCCAGGGATCGATTTTCCATATGATCTCGAGGGTATTGGCGTGCTTGGAGCGGCTGTATTGGGTCACCTCATCGGGATGGCAGCGCGAGCAATCCTTGGGGGTGACAATAGAGGCGATGGGCACTTTGTATTGACTCTCTCCGTACGGAAGGTCGGAGCGGCCGTAGTATTTCTCGTGCCCTTGGGCGATGTCTTCTTCTCCGGACTGGACCAGGTGGCAATCCAAACAGGTGATGTTGGCACTGGCATGCCGGCTCTTGGCCCAGTCCGCAAACACGCCCGGTGTGGTTGCCCGGTGGCATTCAATACAAGCCACTGCTTGGGGGGGAACACTGCGCTCGATGCGATACTCCTTCACCACGGGGAAATTCGGCTGCTGAGCATTGACTGCCGAAAATCCGCCGTAAAGAAGCAACCCAACAAGCAGCAGTCCGAATGCTGGTAAAAATGATGGTCTCCTCATTGGCACAACTCCTTTCGAAATAGGGGCTAACCCAATTATTAGGAACCGAGTTTTTCCGGCTTAAGGCCCTTGGCCTGGTACGGTACCTCGCGATACTGGCGGAACATGACCGAAGCCTTGTCGTTATGAACCAGGTCGTAGTGGCAATCCACGCACTTCAACTCATACCCCGGTCGGGCGTAAAGCACCGTCCGGTGAGCCCGCATGGCCCCCCGGCTCTGAGGCATGTAAAGAAGGTTGCGGTGACACTTTTGGCACTCGGAATTCTCGAAGGCGGCATAAGCGGCCGTGCGGGCTTTTTTGCGGTCGTACTCCCTGGCAATAAAGTGAACCGCTACGTCCTTGACACCGTGATACGTTTTGGCGAAAAGAAATTCGAAGGTGTTTTGAGGTGCCGGGAGATGGCAATCCATGCAGTCCACCACCACGCCGGCGGCGTTGTTGGCGTGGGTCGAAGCGCGCCATGCCCTCACCGCCGGTTTGATCTCGTGGCAGGAAGCGCAGAACTCCGGCGTGGAGGTCCGTACCATCGTATAGTACGTCATGCTGAACAAGGGGAAAGAAATGATAATTCCCAGGAGAACGAGGAATGCACCGATAATATATTTTTTTTTCATCAGCAGGAATCCTAAGTGAATGAGACGCAACGGGGTGGAAACTTATTCCGGAGCGCCTGCCGGTTGCCAGAATCCCTTCATCTTACTGAGACCGGTTGGTAGCCTACCATACAAAGCCGGGTCGGGGAAATAAATACTTACAAGACATTAATTTTGAAAAATAAACACCCTATTTTGACGTACAGCATCGGTAGTCCTGTTTTTGACATCCAGCAAGGGCTGATATAGATTAACTACGAACAAAAATGGTCCGCTCGGTTTTTCCCATCGACACGCCATCAATGGAGCAGCTAAATGGGTCTTCCGAAAGAGCACCGCGAAGCGACCTGTAAAATGGATGCGGCTACGGACTCCCGCCTGCGGGACCGACTTCCGACTATCGCCGAGAAAATTATTGAAAACTGCACCGATTCAGGCTGTTTCACCCATGTCGACTTCGAACCGATACCGTCCAAGCAGTCGGTCATCGAAATCATCGAAAAACTCCGCGAAGTGATTTTTCCGGGATACTTCAACCGTGAAAAGCTTGATCCCGTAAATCTCAAATATTACATGGGCCAAACCGTCTCGGTTCTCTTCGACCTGATCTCCGAACAGGTGACTCTCAGCATCCGCCACGACTGTTTTCGCTACGACAAACCCTGCAACGAGTGCCGCGACCGCGGTCACGAGGTGGCACTGGCGCTGCTCGAAGAAATCCCGGGGATCCGTAAAATTCTCGCCACCGACATCCAGGCAGCTTACGACGGCGACCCGGCTGCACGGAGCACCGACGAAATCATCTTCAGCTACCCTGGCATCTTTGCGATCACCATCTACCGGGTTGCCCACAAACTGCATGAACTCGGCGTGCCGTTGCTGCCGCGGATCATGACCGAGCACGCTCACAATCTCACCGGTATCGACATTCATCCCGGCGCCCGGATCGGCGAAAGATTCTGCATCGACCACGGGACCGGAATCGTCATTGGTGAAACAACCGAAATCGGCCGCGACGTCAGGATCTACCAGGGCGTCACCCTGGGGGCGCTCTCGCTTCCCAAGGATGCCGGTGAAATGCTCAGGGGCAAGAAACGCCACCCGACTATCGAAGACGAGGTCATTATCTACTCCGGGGCGACGATCCTGGGCGGCGACACGGTCATCGGTGCCCGCTCTGTAATCGGCGGCAATGTCTGGATCACCCACAGCGTGCCGCCCGACACAAAGGTCATCATGGAGCCGCAGCGCCAGAAATTCAAGTAAGGGTCACGGTAAGAAATAATTCCACAAGATTGCGCCGGATTTGGGTTCGTCTACAAGGCACAGCCAGCGGCGCATATCGAGATACGTGTCGGTGGCTGTAACGCAGTAGACGGACCAAAAGACCAGCAAGATGTGGAATTAT
>JARFQH010000151.1 GCA_029287875.1 Desulfobacteraceae bacterium
GTTGATGCGCTATCTTGAGTATAAACTGGTGCCGTGGAAAGGCAAGATGTAGGGACTTCGACATGGCTACTTTTGATGTCGACATCGGGGTCATCGGCGGCGCGGCGGCCGGATTGACCATTGCCGCCGGTGCCGCTCAGCTCGGTGCGAGGACCCTGCTCATCGACAAGCACAGCCTGCAGCCTGGATGAGTTTACAACCTAAGCGTTTGGCCCGAGGCCGGAGCAGAAATGCGGTGACACCGCTAGCTTAGGACTCACTCAAAAATACCGTCACATTTTGGACACCGATGCATCCCGTCCGGCTTAACCGGAGATCGATATATGCAAGAAAATGGACAAGTGCCGACCGGCAGCCGCAGCAAGGCGATTGTCAAGGCCCTCATCTTGGCGGCGTTCATCGTCGGTGCCATTGTTCTGGTTCGCTTCACGCCGGTAAAAGGCTACCTGACAACAGGGCAGTTGGGGCGTTTTCTGGACACAGCCGGTCTCTGGGCGCCACTGGTCTTTATCCTCATCTACACGGTGGGGGTTTGCCTGTTTGTTCCGGGGACCTTTTTGACCGGTCTGGGCGCCGCGATTTTCGGGCCTTACCTGGGGTTCATCTATGTTTGGTTTGGTGCGATTCTGGGTGCCAGCGCGGCTTTTGTCATCGGGCGCACCCTCGGCCGCGAATTTGCCGCTTCTCTGGTCGGCGATCGATTGAAAAAGTATGACGAGGCCATCGAACGCAACGGGTTTGCCACCGTGCTCTACCTGCGGCTGGTCTACTTTCCTTTCACTCCCATGAATTTCGGCATGGGCCTGACGCGGGTGCGATTTTGGGATTATATCGCCGGGACGGGACTGGGCATTGTCGTCGGAACGTTTATCTTTACTTTTTTCATCGGAACGCTCAAGGAGGTCTGGACGTCGGGAGACTGGGGGCAACTGATCTCGTTCAAGGTGTTTTTCTCCCTTGCATTATTTGGTTTTTCATTCTTTATTCCAAAAATTATCAAGAAACTCAGGGGCGAAACCTGATCCGCTAGGTTTGTTCCGAGTTTCCGGATTTACTAATGAGTTCATTTCCCACTCGACCTTAAAAAATGGTGCTCTCGCCCACTTCGTTCGAGTCCGGAGAGTTAACTGAGGATATAAGACTCGGCGTTCTCTGAGAGCGCCGCGAGAGATATGGCAAAAAATGATTCTATGCCGATTGATTTTGTTTCTTTTTAGTAAAATGACGAACTGATTTCCGCTCCGGTTCATCATCGAAGGCATCGTGGTGGGCCAAAGGGCTTTCGAACTACCCGTCTAACCCATGAGGAGTACTTATGAAACGAGAGGATTTTATGCGACGGATCTCCGTTCACGGCCGGCAATACAGCATTGCGGACATCAAACAGCTGCAGGAAAACGGCGTGGCGGATATCGACCGGCTGCCGTTTTCCATCCGCATTCTGGTTGAAAATCTGCTGAGAAAACTCGATGGCCGCATCGTGCGGGAGGAAGACCTGCTCAATATCGCCCGCTGGCAGAAAACTTACAGCGCTCCGGTGGAAATCCCCTACCACCCGGCCAGGGTGTTGATGCAGGACTTCACCGGCGTTCCGGCCGTGGTCGATCTGGCCGCCATGCGTGATGCCGTAAAAGAACTGGGGGGGGATCCGGTGAAGATCAACCCCCTGGTACCGGTGGACTTGATCGTGGACCATTCCGTTCAGCTCGATTACTTCGGCAGCGACAGAGCCCTGACCAAGAACGTAGACAGAGAATACGCACGCAACGGCGAACGGTATGCCCTCCTCAAGTGGGCCCAGAAAAGTTTCGACAATTTCAGAGTCGTGCCGCCCAATTCCGGCATCTGCCATCAGGTCAACCTGGAATATCTCGGCCGGGTGGTGGTCACCGAAGGAAATGACGACACGCTTCAGGCCTACCCGGACACTCTGGTGGGAACCGACTCCCACACGACGATGATCGACGGTATCGGGGTCATGGGTTGGGGGGTCGGGGGTATCGAGGCCGAAGCGGTCATGCTGGGCCAGCCTTACTACATGTCGATTCCCCAGGTAATCGGTGTGCGCATGACCGGCGAGCTCAAACCCGGGGTGACCGCTACCGACCTGGTGCTGGTGGTCACCGAGATGCTCAGAAAACACAACGTGGTCGAGAAGTTTGTCGAGTATTTCGGACCGGGAATGAAGAAGTTGACCGTCCCGGATCGCGCCACGATTGCCAACATGACGCCCGAATACGGGGCCACCCTCGGTTTTTTCCCGGTGGACGAGAAAACCGTCGACTACCTGAAACTCACCAACCGCAAAGACCAGGCGAAAATTGTCGAGGCTTACACCAAGGCTAACGGGCTTTTTTACAGTGGCACGGAAAATCCGGAATACAGCCAGGTATTGGAGTTGGACCTGTCCACCGTCGCGCCGTCGGTAGCCGGGCCCGCCCGGCCCCAAGACCGGATCGTGCTGCCAGATTTGAAGGGCGCTTTTGCGGGAGTGCTCGGGTGTGAGTACGATCGCGATGCCGATCTGGCGCATCTGTCGCAGTTCCACGATGAGTCCGGCTCGCAGACCATGCGCTCCCCGGTCTGCCATCCGGTCAACTCCAGAACCTACGAGGTGAATCTTTTCGGCAGACCGGAGAGGTTCGGCGACGGCTGCCTGGCCATTGCGGCGATCACCTCCTGCACCAACACCTCCAACCCGTCCGTTCTTCTGGGGGCCGGCCTGGTGGCCCGCAAAGCCGTGGCACGCGGGTTGAAAGTTCCGTCTTATGTCAAGACATCTCTGGCCCCCGGTTCCAAAGTCGTCCTGCGCTACCTGGAAGATGCGGGTCTGATGCCCTACTTCGAGGCTCTCGGGTTTCACCTGGCGGCGTTCGGCTGCACCACCTGCATCGGCAACAGCGGTCCGCTGCACCCCGAAATCGAGCGGATCATCAAGGAGAAAAACCTGACGGTGGCCGCGGTTCTTTCCGGGAACCGGAATTTCGAAGCCCGCATCCATCAGAGCGTGAAGGCCAATTACCTGGCGTCGCCCATGCTGGTGGTCGCTTTTGCCCTTGCCGGCCGGATCGATGTGGATCTGACCTTTGAACCGGTGGGACTCGATCCCAACGGGGAGCCGGTCTACCTCGAGGACCTCTGGCCTTCCAAAGAGGAAATCGACGCCCTCATCGACAAGCACGTCAAAAGGGCGTTTTACGCGGAAGAGTACAGCCGGATTTTCGATGGGGATGACTTCTGGCGTCAGCTCGACACCGCCGAGAGTGAAACCTTCAGATGGGATGACCGATCGACTTATATCAAACGGCCGCCTTATTTCGACAACTTCAAACTCGATCTGTCCGCGACGGTCGACATCAAAGACGCCGCCACCCTGATGCTGCTCGGCGACACCGTGACCACCGACCACATTTCGCCGGCCGGGGCGATTCCGGCCGCCTATCCGGCCGGCCGCTATTTGGTCGCCCAAGGGGTCGAGCCGGTCGATTTCAATTCCTACGGCTCGCGCAGGGGCAATCATGAAGTCATGATGCGCGGCACATTCGGGAACATCCGCATCAAAAACAAACTCGTGGATCCGAAGGAGGGCAGTTACACCGTCAAGTTCCCGGAGAAGGAAGAGATATTTGTCTACGATGCCGCCAAAAGCTACCTCGAAGAGCCGAAACCGCTTGTCGTTCTGGCCGGCAAGGAATACGGGACCGGTTCATCCCGTGACTGGGCGGCCAAGGGAACCACGCTGCTGGGGATCAAGGCGGTCATTGCCGAATCATTCGAACGGATTCACCGCAGCAATCTGGTCGGTATGGGGGTCCTGCCCCTGATCTTCAAGGACGGTCAAAACGCGGAGAGTCTTGGCCTGACCGGAGAAGAGACCTACACCATCAGCGGGGTGGCCGGGATGACGCCGCGCAAGGTCCTGCGGGTCAAAGCCGTCAAACCGGATGGGACGTCAGTTGACTTCGAGACGATTTCCCGGTTGGACACCGACGTGGACGTCGATTACTTCGAGCACGGCGGTATTCTCCCATTTGTCATCAGAAAACTGATGAAAAGCCGAGGATAGAAAATGACGGCCTTGAAATTGATGAATTTCTATTCCGGACCAAAGCGGCAGCGGTGTTGCGTGGCAATCCTGCTGCTGTCACTGGCATTATCAATTTGTTGGGCATCATCCGCGGCGGCCGAACCCTTAAGCTGGGACGATGTTCTGAAGCGGGCCCGGGGGCAGACTGTCGACTGGTTCATGTGGGGGGGATTTCCCAGCACCAACGCCTATGTAAACGGTTTTGTGGCGTCTCGCGTCAGCGAACTCTACGGGGTCACCTTGCGCCAGGTGCCGGTGACCGATATCGCCGAGGTGATCAGCAAGCTGCTGGTTGAAAAACAGGCCGGAAAAACCACGGGCGGCCAGGCCGACCTGCTCTAGATCAACGGCGAAAATTTTCGCACCGCCAAGCGCAACGGCCTGCTCTACGGTCCCTTTGCCGACCGCCTCCCGAACCAGGTCCTGGTCGATTGGAGTCGACCATCGGTCTACAATGATTTCGGGGAGCCGGTGGAAAACCTGGAGTCTCCCTGGGGCAGCGCCCAGGTCGTGATGGTTTACGACAGCGCACGCACACCGACACCACCGGTTTCGATGGGGGCGCTGCTCGAGTGGGTCCGCAGCCACCCGGGACGGTTCACCTATCCGGCGCCGCCTGATTTTACCGGATCGGTGTTCGTGCGTCAGGTTTTCTACCATGTTTCCGGGGGTGCGGCCATCTGGCAGGAACCGATGAATGAAAAGCGCTTCAGCGTGGCATCGGAAGAGACCTATCGGACTCTCAGGGAACTGGCCCCTTACCTGTGGCGTGACGGTAAAACCTACCCGGAGAATCCCGAGCGTCTGTCGCAACTCTTCGCCGACAAAGAGGTGGACTTTGCCATAAGTTATCATCCGGCCGAGCCCTCGAAAAAGATTCTCGACGGATTGTATCCGCCGACGGTGCGCACGTTTGTCTTCGAGGAAGGGACCATCGGCAACACCCATTTTGTCGCGATTCCCTTCAACGCCGCTCACAAGGAAGGGGCGATGGTGGTGGCCGATTTTCTTCTGTCTCCCGAGGCGCAGCTCAAGAAGGCCGATCCCGATGTGTGGGGCGATTTTCCCGCCATCGACGTCAATCGCCTGGATTCGCAGTGGCAGGCCCGGCTTGCCGAATTGCCACGCGGCGTCGCCACTCTGCCGGACGACGTGTTGCAGAGCCACCGGCTGCCGGAACCGCCCTCTGACATACTGATCCGCCTGGAAAAGGGTTGGGAAGACCACGTGCTGAAGAAAAGATGATCACGCGAGATCAGGCAACCGATGCAAATGCCCGCACGCGCAGCGGTCCGGGACTGTCCGTATTGACGCTTTTGTTGACGCCGGCTTTGGGGCTGGTGACGGTCCTGTTCGGCGGGGGACTCTTGCTCGGGTTTCTGCAAAGCCTCGGTTATCTCCCGGCGGCCGGAATGGAGGCCTATACTCTGCAGCACTTCGAGAACATCCTGACCGATCCGGGTTTCCTGAAGAGCTTAGGGTTGACCTTTTATATCTCCGCGATGTCGACGATTGTCGCCGGTGCGCTCAGTATTTCGGCGGCCCTTTTTTTGATCGGATTTCAAGGACCCCGCCGACTGGTCGATTTCATTTTCGAGATTCCCCTCGCGGTTCCGCACCTGGTTATCGCAACAGCGGCCGTGTTCTTGCTGGCTCCCAGCGGCATGATCTCGCGGATTCTTCAGGCCGCCGGATTGATCGACGGCGCATCGCGGTTTCCGCTGCTAATCAACGATCCCTGGTGCATCGGCATCATCGTCACCTATGTCTGGAAGGAGGTTCCGTTCATCACCCTGATGGTCATGGCGGTGTTGAAGAACACCGGTAAGGAACTGCTGGAGGCGGCCCGCACGTTGAATGCCAATCGCCGGCAATGCTTTCGCTACGTTTTATTGCCGACGATCTTCCCCAGCCTGGGCGCGGCCTGCCTGATCGTTTTTGCTTACACTTTCGGAGCCTTCGAGGTACCGTATCTTTTGGGGCAGACATACCCCATGACCCTGCCGGTTTGGGCTTATAGAAACTATAGCGACATCGACCTGATGGCCCGGCCTGAAGGTATCGCCACCGGACTCGTCATCGCAGGCGTGATTATCGCCGCCATCGTGCTCTCCCAGGCACTGACCCGCATGGCCCGGCGCAGAGGCGTCATCATATGAAACCTCTGAATCGCACGATTATCGGCGGACTGATTTTCTTGGCCGTCGGGCTGCCGTTCCTCCAACTCGTGATCTGGTCCTTCAGCAACCGTTGGTTCTATCCCGGATTGCTGCCCCAGCTTTGGGGATGGCGGGCCTGGCACTACATCTTCGATACGGCCGGTGCCCAGATTGTCGGAGCCATAGGCCAGAGCCTGGCGGTAGCGACGGTGACAGCGGTGATTGCGCTTTTGATCGGACTGCCGGCCGGCCGGGCGCTCGGTCTCTATGCTTTCAAGGGTAAGGACGTCATCTCTGTCATTCTTATCCTGCCGGTTATCGTGCCGCCGCTGTGCGTCTCGATGGGGCTTCATCACTGGTTCATCCGGCTGGGACTGGCGGAATCGTTTTCGGGTGTGGTTCTGGTTCACCTGACCTTTTGTCTGCCTTACACCGTCTTTGTGTTGTGGGGGGTCTTTTCGAATTATAACCCGGAATTCGAAGACCAGGCGCGATCCCTGGGGGCCTCCACCACCGGTATCGTCCTGCGGGTGATGCTTCCGATGACGCTGCCGGGTCTGGTGGTGGCGGCCTTGTTCTCCTTTCTGCTCTCCTGGAGCCAGTATCTGGCGACGCTGATTATCGGTGGTGGAAAGATTACCACTCTGCCGATTATTCTTTTCGCGTTGATGACCAGCGGAGACCGTCCGGTCGCGGCGGCGGTCAGCCTCGTTTTCGTGGCACCGGCTTTCTTGGCGCTCCTGTTCAGCGCCCGTTATATGGGCCGGCAAAGCATGGCGGGAATTTGGTAATGGGTGATCTGGTTCTCGAAAAACTGTCCATTCGATACGGCCGCCGACCGGTGATCGCCGAATTCAGCCTGAGGGTGGCGGATGGTGAAATGGTGTCGATCCTCGGTCCCAGCGGCGCCGGCAAGACGACGATCCTAAAAGCCGTGGCCGGCTTGATCGAACCTGTCAGCGGTGATATCCGGCTCGATGGAAAATCCCTGGCGGGCGTTCCGCCGGATAAGCGAAACACGATCATGGTTTTTCAGAAACCACTGCTCTTTCCCTTTATGAACGTGGAACAGAACATCGCTTTCGGATTGAGAATGAAGGGAATGGCGCAGCGCCAGGTGCGCAGGGCGGTTGAGGATATCCTGGCCCTCACGCAGCTGGCCGGACTCGATAAAAGAAAGGTCCATGAACTCTCCGGCGGACAGCAGCAGCGGGTCAGTCTTGCCCGGGCACTGGTGTTGAAACCCGCCGTGCTGCTGCTGGACGAACCCTTGAGCAACCTGGACGCCAACTTGCGCCAACAGATGCGGGAGCTGATTCAAGAAATTCAGCAAAAGACGCGCGTGACGACCCTCTTCGTGACCCATGACCAATCCGAAGCCCTGATCATGTCCCATCGCGTCACCCTGCTTTTGGACGGCAGACTGCGTCAGGTCGGCAGACCGCAGGATCTTTACCACCATCCGGTGGACCCTGATGTCGCTCGGTTTTTCGGCGGCACCAATTTTTTCGAGGGGCGATTCAAGGACGGATTTCTGCACACCGGTTTCGGTGTTTTCGAATTGCCGGCGGTCAACGGCAACGGACTTCCGCTGACCGCAACGATTCGACCGGAAGATATTCTCATATCGGTAACCAGCGACTTCGAACTGGAAGGGCAGGTGGAACGTGCCCACTTCGAGGGCATGGCCACCCGGCTCTGGGTGAAATGCCCCGGTGGACACCTGGTGGTATTGGCCGGCAGGGGGGAGTTCTTCCCCGGTCAAACGGTCCGTTTGCGTCTGCCGGCCGAAAGGATTCGGGTTTTCCCGCCAGGAGCGGTTGAGCCGGTCTAGCCCGTTTGCCCGTTAAATTCGACAACCGGCTCAACGGGCCTAACGGGCTCAACGGGCCTAACGGGCTCAACGGGCTCAACGGGCTCAACCGGCTAAACGGACTGACCATGAGCTTGATGACAGACTATCTGCCCCGGGTGCAATCCTATCTCGACAGTCGGGACTGGCGTGACGTGCCGGTTATGAACGGGCATCGTTTTACGGTCGCCCCGCTCGCCCAGGGAGAATACAACCTGAACTACCTGATTTCCTCGAAAACGAACGGCCTGAAGCTGGTGTTCCGGGTTAACATCGGCACTCAGATCGGGCGGTCGGATCAGGTATCATACGAATACCGGGCCTTGAAGCTGCTGGCGGGTAGCGGTCATACCCCCCGGCCCTGTTTCGTGGACGACACCCGAAAGATTCTCGATCGGGGCGCGCTGGTGATGGAGTATCTGCCGGGGGAACAGCTGGATTACAAAAGGGATCTGGCGGCGGCGGCGGGTCTTTTCGCCGCGGTCCATCAGGTCGAGGTCGATCCGGTCGACAACCACCTGATCCGTGAAGACGCACCGCTTTCGCTGATATACGAAGAGTGCCGGGGACTCCTGGCGAATTACTTCGAATCGGACCTTGCCGATGCCGCGATCCGCGACTACTTGAATGAAGTGATCCTCTGGGCCGATTCCGCCCGTGTGCAGGAGAAGTACTTCAGGCAAGATCCCTGGCTCTGCATCGTCAACACGGAAGTCAACTCGGGCAACTTCGTCGTTAACCGCGAGCGCGGCTCGATTCATCTGGTCGACTGGGAAATGCCGCGTTGGGGCGATCCCTCGCAGGATTTGTGTCACTTCTGCTCACCGTTGACCACGCTCTGGAAAACTACCTTCCGGATGACGCCCCGTGAAAAGAAAGAATTCATCGATACCTATTGTTGCGGCATCGGAGACAAACACCTTCGTGACACGCTGCCCGATCGAATTCGACTTCGTGACCCGTTTGTTTATCTGCGGGGCATCTCGTGGTCGGCCATGGGGTGGGTGGCCTACCAGACCGAGTTCTCCGGAATGAAGAATTCCGACACCTGGGAGACCTTGCAGCGCTACCTGGACCTGGCTTTCATCAGATCCCTGTTCGACCCGTTCCTTTTGGAATAACTTTGCCGGTTTACTGGACGATGCAAATCTGTTATACAATGAAGGTGTTATATCGATCGAGCATTTCACTTCGATTTTAACAGGGAAGAAAGACCACGACCCGGCGCGGGTAACCTCTACATTATGATCGCAAAGCGAGCCATACTCGGGAATGAATTGATCAAAGAGATTATTTCCATCAGAACGGATACGCTTTGGAAAATGCTCAGGCAGAAAAAAGACGGAATGATGCCTGGAGTTACCGAAGAGGGCGCCACCGGGAAATACGACAACAAGGGGGCAATCTTCATTCCGGGGGGATTGATTTTACAGGATGTAGACGAGAATCCCATTGAATATGAATCCTACCGGGCCATAGACACCGGCTCGTTTAGAGAGAAAATCAAGTCGGCCATGCGATACGACAATGCCACCCTGCTGTTTCCGGATGGGATTGTTTCCGGCATTAATCTCGACACCGGTTTTTTCTCGAAAGCTGCCAGAAGAATATATACCTTCAAAAGGGCCGCGTTCAGAAGAACGATGAAAACGGGGCCTAAAATCCCCACTAAAATAAGTTCGGACGATATCATTCGCAGTCATTGTCCGACCTTTTTCAAGCCGCCCTACGGTGCCCGAACACGGATCAGCACGTGTGTGTCGATCGGCTTGGTCGATCCACCCATGTTTTTCGCCTATTGCAACAACCAGTTAAACTTTACCCAGAAACAGGCCGAGGTCTTTTCCCGCAGCCTCGATGCGGCGCAGGAGCCGGTAATGACCAAAAGTGGAAATGTGCTGTATCCTCCGTACATCGTTGTTTGCCACGATACGCGCTACAAAGAGAACAATTTCACCGGTCTGACGCGAATATTGGGGATTGGGAAATTCGGTGAATTCTGCACCTTTTCCTTAGAGGGAGTAAATCCGACCCTGCTTGGTGAACTCAAGCGCAAGAGTCAGGAGTTCAGTCCGGAGGATGTCTTCTCCGAATTCGACAGCATTAAGGTGTTGGGCGTGCTGCGGGTTTACGCTCCGACAAATGCGGGGAAGCGATCCTTAAAATACGATCTTCACATTGTGTCTCCGAAAAAGGACCTGGATATCAG
>JARFQH010000257.1 GCA_029287875.1 Desulfobacteraceae bacterium
TCCGCTGGTCTATCCAGCCGAAAAAACGAACCAGCACGTTAAAGTCGCCGAGTTTCTCGACAATCATAAACGGAGCAGGTTCCGCCATCACGCATTCCATTTTCCGTAAGACACCGCATCCGCACTCCCGCACATCAACCAGATCCTCATTTACCCCTACGCCGACTTCGAAATCAAAGCGACGGCGTGGGTTGATGCTGTAATTGTAAATGAAGCTCTTGAAAACAGTTGCGTTCGGGATTCTCACATGGTTGCCTTCCAGTGTCATCAAAATCAACTCGCTGGGTGTAAGTCGAACCACCCGACCTTGGTGCGATTCAATCAGTACTAAGTCATTCAGATCGAACGGCCGCCGGATACTGAGCAGCAACCCTGCGAGGTAGTTTTCGACAATATCTTTAAAGGCAAAGCCAATAGCAAGCCCCACCACCCCCACAGTTCCGAGCACCGCACCGACCAGTGCCGTCAAGTCCAGTATGTCGAAGGCAAGCAGCACACCGAGCAAGAAAATCCCTTTACGCAGAAATTGGCGAACCAGATTCCGCAAAAGCCGATTCAAGCCAAGCCGTTTATAGGGCAGTTCCCAATGCGTCACGAAACGTGAAATCAGCCAAAACACAACAATCACTGCCAGCGCCACCCCTATGAGCGGCAGTTTCTGCACCGCAGTCGTAAGATACTGTTTTACTCTGGTCAGCGCTGGTTTAACACGAGTCTCAACGTCGGTTTCCACCTGTATCTGATTGTCCACGTATATGACGCCCTCAAACCGTGAGACCATCTGCGCGACCTTTTCGGCTGCCTCCTTGCGGAGTGTCGTACCTGAAAGCCGCACGACACCATCATTGACATCGATCTTTACATTTTGAAAATCGTCAATGTTGTCGATCACCGCGCGCAAACGCTTTTCGATAGCCGAATCAGACACAGCTTTAACGGGCAGTGTGGTGGGCGGGGTAGCATTTATGGTCTCAGCAGCTGAAAAAACCAACAGCGGATTGGACCAAAAGAGAGCCAGAATCAGGATAGACAAACTCCACCGCTTGCCATTGCTGTTTTTCACGATAAAAAAACAAAACCGTTCCGTTACTTCTTTAAATTTCATGGTGATTTTCCAACTCAGGCTATTTTTGCTGCTGAGAATCGGATTCTGGGTTCAAAGTGATGCGCACGGGCTCCCCATTGAGGATTTCTATGGCCGCTTCGTAGCTTTTTTCAAGATCCTCGCGGTCGTCATCGGCTGACAGCCTCTCTTTGCACCCGTGGAACACCATGGCGGCATGCCTCAATAGTGCGGCACGGTCTTCCTTTTTGGGGGTCTGAGCCGCGACGGTGGCGATGGTTTCCAAAAGATGAATCGACACGGCCGCAATGGAATGGGAATTCTGCCGAATCATATTAAAGGCCGCGTCCACCATTTTCTCAAACACAAAAGGTTTGCAGATGACCCGCAGTCTGCTCTGCTCGTCTAATCTGTGGGAGGAGAGCATTTTGCGGTTGGCCAGTTGGCAGAGGCTGGCACCCAGCCAATCAATGCAAGTAATGGCGGTGATCGGATCGTTGATACCGGGGGACAGCGCACGAACAGCGATTTCAACCAGCTGGCTGATGGCAAATTCCACATCCTGCTCCAGCGTCCGCTCCGGTCCCACAATGAAGATGGTGTTGATTTTTTCTGAAAGCGTCTCATCGACCTTATCACCAGGCCAAACGGTCACCAGGACACTGCCCCGGGTGATAAAGTTTCCCGGGTGGTATCCAAGATGGATAAGAAGGTTTTCTTCGACGGCTATCCGCATCAGGGCATCGTTGTCTACGGCTTGCAGATACCCGCTGTGGTCTGCCTTGACCTGGCAGACTTCGTGGTCGCATACCGTCGGGATGTCATAGTCTCGGTTAATGGAATTTCTGGTTAAATCCTCCTCATGGCCAAGTTCTTCCGGGAAAATGCGATCCACAGCTTTATCCAGATCGCGGCGCACCCTGGCGATGATGTTCTGTGCCTGGATCGATTCCGAAACATTATGAATATAATAAATCAGGACCCCCAGGCTCAAAAGTGACATCACTACGGTAATCGTAACCGAAAGGCCCGGTACAAACCTTGCCTCCACGGTGGCATTGACGGTGCGAAGCACGAGAACGCCATAGATGAAAGTTGACACAAAGGTGCCCAGCACCATCTGATTGGCCCTGACGTTCATGAAATTTCGAATCAGACGCGGACCGAACTGGGAGGAAGCCAGTGAAAGGACCACAATGGTGATCGAGAAAACAACACCGGCAACAGTGATCATGGAGCCGGCAATCACTGAAAGAACCGTCCGTGCACCATCTGGCCCGCCGCTATAGATCCACCAATGTTGAGCGCCTTCTCGGTAGAGGAATACCTTATCGATTGCTATGGTAACAAAGGAAAGCAAAATCGCCGCCCCGGCCATAACCGCAGGTAAAAACCAGAAGCTTTCTTGAAGGCGATACCAAAAATTCCGGATTTTAATTCTCATTGCCCCCCCTTGCCCGACTTGACTCTGCAGTAGGTGCACGCCCACGCACTTCGAAAACTTACCAGTGCCTTAAATAGAACCGTGGATGGGCACTATAGAGAATCCATCCAGAAACAGCATTTTCGACATGGGCCGGCGTTCTCGCTCTTTTCAATCCTCAACGTAGCACTGCTACGCCTGCGGTTGTCCCGCCATAGCGGGACTGCGGCCTTGGCCGAGGCCGAAATCTACCATTTCTAGACGGACCTTATATCGTCCAGCAAACCGCGCAACAAATTTAAACAATTATTGAACCAGTAATACCGTTTGAAGACTTTGACAATAGGGTCGGCAATTGACCGGATAGGTTCCTGCAGAGCATAGGCCACCACCTGAGGGCCGGTTCCCAACCCGGCAGCAAACGACAGCAGTCTTGAAAACAGATACCTTTGAACAGTGCATCCAGGCTTCTGATACGCGAAAAGTTTTAGTATTCCATTGCACTAGCTGAATAAGAGTCAATTTTACACCCGGATAGCCAATTCTTTCTTTATGACTATATTTAGAACCATGACAGGTGCAAAGCCGCTTGACATTACCGCTCTTTAGCGTATGGCATATCATCTGAAGTCATGCGGCGGGAGAAAATGCTGGCAGAGTGGGAAAGCTATTTGGAGGAGTTGAGGAAACAGCACCTCCGCAAACACCGTCTGGCGGAGGTCCTGGATGGACTGGGCTAAAAATCGATCGTGAAAAAGTGGCGCTGACAATCATGTCTTCCCCTAACAAACAGTCATGGACTTTTCGTACTCGCTTCAGACGGCATGCCTTCGGGTGGCGTTCTCAACCGGCGATAAAGCGCATCAAGGAAGCGGTTTCGGAAATCAAAACAGCGGCCCGCAAGGACCCCATCCTGGGTGGCGAAGGAGCCGTGTTGTTTTTACGGCCATCGAACAGGTGGACAGCTCATCGGGCGCAATCGCCACGGCGGTCAACAATGCCATCGAAACACTGGTGCCGATTATTGAAAAGGCGCCGGCAAACGACAATCTGCGTGACCAATGGCTGGAACGGTTATGGCGGGCGGTGGAAGACGATGATATCCCCTATATTGAACTGCTTCCCGACCATTGGGGAACGTTGTGTGTCACTCCCGAGCGCGCCTCGCGCTGGGCGGACGATTTCATTGATTTAGTGCGGACAGCATGGGGCCCAAACCCGGAAATGCGCGGGTATTACAAGGGGACTGGGGCCTGCCTGAGCGCGCTGCTCAAGGCCGGACGATATACCGAAATCCTGGCGCTGATAGAACTCGGCCCACACAAGTTCTGGCATGATCGCAAATGGGGTATGAAAGCCCTTCTGGCGATGGGCAAAAAGGCCGAAGCGCTCCGTTTTGCGGAGGCTTCCCGTGAGCTGAATGAACCGGATCTTTTTATAAGTGAAGCCTGTGAGGAAATTTTGCTGACAAGCGGCATGGCAGAAGAGGCCTACAAGCGTTATGCCTTGGAGGCTAATCAGAAAATGACCTACCTGGCAACGTTTCGTTCCATCGCCAAGAAATATCCCAAAAAGAGACCGGCAGAAATCCTGAAAGATTTAGTTGCCGGCACACCCGGCGATGAGGGAAAATGGTTTGCGGCAGCCAAGTCGGTGGGGCTTTACGCCGAAGCGATCGAACTGGCCAATCGCAGCCCCTGTGATCCCAAGACCTTGACTCGCGCGGCACGGGATATGGCGGAGACGGAGCCACGATTCGCTGTGGAATGCGGAATGGCGGCACTGCGGTGGCTGGTAGAGGGTTATGGTTACGAGATTACCGGCTTGGACGTTCGGGCAACCTATGAATACACCATGAAAGCTGCCGAGAATGAGGGATGTAAATCTGAAACCTTCGACCACATCCGCAAATTGGTTGCGGGAGAGACTTTTGGTGAAAGTTTCGTCACCAAAATTTTAGGTCCCGAGCTTGGATTAAAATAAGTACACAAAGCTGAATGGATCATAAGATTACGTCAGATGACTGATAAAGAATCCCCCCGATGGCGGCATACGCTGCACGAGATTATTTTTGAGGCAGACACGCCGGCCGGCAAACTGTTCGATATACTGCTGATCGTCTCGATTGTCATCAGCGTGGTGCTGGTGATGTTGGACAGCGTCAGCGGTATTCGTGCTGTTTACGGCCGACAGCTGTACGCCGGTGAATGGGTCTTTACCATACTGTTCACCATCGAATACCTCTTGCGCCTGCTGTGTGTCGGACGACCACTGGCGTACGCCACCAGCTTCTTCGGCATGGTCGATCTTTTGGCCATCTTGCCGACCTATCTGAGCATTTTTATCCCCGGCTCTCAGTATCTGTTGGTCATCCGGTTGTTGCGCGTACTGCGAATATTTCGAGTGCTCAAACTGGTCCCCTATCTCGGAGAGGCCCGCCTGCTGATGCAGGCCCTGCAGGCCAGCCGCCGTAAAATAATCGTATTTCTGTTCACCGTGATGATTCTGGTGGTCATCTTCGGCTCGCTGATGTATTTGATCGAGGATCCGGACAGTGGCTTTACCAGTATCCCGCAAAGCATTTACTGGGCGATCGTGACGCTGACCACCGTCGGCTACGGCGACATCTCTCCCCAAACCGGTCTGGGTCAGTTTCTATCGGCGCTGATCATGGTGATCGGCTTTGGAATGATAGCAGTGCCGACCGGAATTGTGACTGTTGAGATGGCCCATTCCTTCAAGCGTAGGGTTTCGACCCAGGCCTGCCCCGAGTGCAGCGCCGAAGGACACGATGCGGATGCCATACACTGCAAATATTGCGGAGCAAAGCTATGACACTTCATAAATAACACGACACTAGACCACTAACCGCCAGATCACACCCGCTGCGGCACCCAGCGGCACCAGGTAATGAACGGGCGCGTGAAATTTCTGGAGCAGCACCAGGGAAACACCAGCCGATATCAAGGCAAACAGATCGAGGCTGCCGTTGGGCAGGAAAACCTTGTGACCGAACCAGACCGCCAAATTGAGCACCACCCCCACCACGGCTGCGGTGACGCCGGTGAGTGCAGCCTGGAGCTTCCGGTTGCCGGCCATGGCCTCGATAAAAGGTGCACCGGTGAAGATGAAGAAAAAGCAGGGTAGAAATGTGACGTAGGTGGTGATCAAAGCCCCCAGGATGCCGGCGGTTAAGGGTGCGAGATCGCCGCTTATGTTCCAGGCGCCTATAAAACCAACGTACTGGGTCACCATGATGAGCGGACCGGGAGTGGACTCAGCCAAGCCGAGCCCGATGAGCATCTGCGGTGTCGTGAGCCAACCGCTGCCCACCGCGACATCGGTTATATAGCTCAACACCGCATAAGCGCCACCGAAGGTAACGAAAGCCGCCTTGGTAAAAAAAAACGCGATTTGGCTCAACACATCCTCAAATCCCCGCCAGGCCACCACGCTCGCGACCACAAGACCCCACAAGGCAAGACAAACAAGGAATACGCGGACGACGTGGGAGATGGATGGTCGGCCAGCCTTCAACCCGAAGGAAGGTTCGACGTCAACGCGGCACTCTTTGGTTTCCGGATCGTAGGCGCCCGCGCAGAAGACCCGGGGCAACACGCGCTGCATGAGCAGCCCGCCTGCAGCCGCTGCCGCCACGATATAGGGAAACGACACCTTCAAGAAAAAAATGGCAATGAACGCCAAAGCGGCAAATCCATAGAGCACGCGGTGCTTGAGTGCTTTTTTGCCGATGCGCAGCACCGCTTCCACCACCACGGCCACCACCACAGGTTGGATTCCATAGAAAGCGGCGGCCACCGCCGGAATGTCGATATGGGCCACGGCCAGGTAGCTCAACAACAGCATGACAAAGATCGACGGTATCACGAAAAGCGACCCGGCTGCGATGCCGCCCCAGGTGCCGTGCAGTCGCCAGCCGATATAGGTGGCCAACTGCTGGGCCTCGGGCCCGGGCAGCAGCATGCAGAAGTTGAGGGCTCGCAGGAACTGATTCTCACCGATCCAGCGCCGCCGCTCCACAACTTCCTGATGCATAATCGCAACCTGGCCGGCAGGTCCTCCGAAACTGATGAAGCCCAGCTTGGTCCAAAACTTGATAGCTTCCGTGAAGGAAACCATCACAGAAGTGTTCGTTGAGGCTGCCTTTTTCATGCCTGTCCCCGTGAATGATTTTGCACCGGCATGTCGCGGCCGAAAAAGGCAAAAACGACTGTGCCGATGATCCCGAAAACGAAGGCTGTCACAAGGTTGGTCTGCGGGCTGATCTGCCACAAGAAGGCGCCGCCCATGGCAGCTGCAGCAACGAAAACGTCACGAATCAGGTAGTACAGTCCGAACATCCCCGCCTTGCAGCTGTCCGGGGACAGATCCATGATCAGAGCCTTGCGGGTGGGCTCGCCGAACTCCTTAAGCCCCCGCAGGATGAAGGCGGCTATCAGCCACTCGAAGGAGCGGCTGTACAAAAGGACCAAGGGGAAAAAAGTGAAAAAAATGAAGGTTGCCAGAACAAACGGTTTCTTGGTGCTCCGGTCCGCCATATAAGCCACCGGAATATAAACCAGCACGGCAGTTACCATCTCTATCGTGGTCAGCAGGCCGAATTGGAAGGCCGATACCGGTTGGGCAATGGTCTTCATGCACCAGACCACCACAAAGGCATATGGGATCTGTTCGCAAAAGCGGATCAGAATGTCGGTGACCAGGAGACTTTTCATGGCCGGGTCCATCAGGCGCATGAGTTTCAGCGGATTTCTTTCCGGTGTCAGGCCGCAAGCATCTGCCGAGGATGTCGCAGAGGGGGTGTCGTCCGCGATCATCCGTTGCTGCAGCAGCAGCGCCACCGCCGCCATGGCCAAGGCGGCCCCAAAGGCCATACGAACCCCATCGCGCTCGCCCCATATGCCAATGAAGAGCCCCCCGAGCAAAGGGCCAAGGGCCATGGGAACGCGGCGCACCAGCGAATGCATGCTCACCCCCATGGTGTGCTTGTTTTGGGGCAGCACCTTGTATATCAAACTCATGGTGGCCGGCAGGGAGATCGCCGACCAGGAGATGAAAAGGACTGCTCCGGCCAGCACCGCCTGCCAGGCGGGGATCAGGATCACCAGGGCAAAGCCGGCCATGGCCACCAGGTTGAAAACCAGCAGCGACCGCTTGGTGCCGATGCGATCGGACAAGTATCCCCCCGGAAATGAATAAAGAGCCGACAGCAGGTTGTCCATGGCCTGCAGCAGGCCGATGGCCAGCGCGCCGCCTCCCAGTGCCATTATATAGATCGGCAGAAAGCGCTCGGCCATGCGTTCGCCCATCCCGACCAGCACCACCATGGCCAGCACGCCGATGGTGCTGCGTTGCAATCCGAGAAAACCGTAAATCCGGGAGAAACGGGCTGTTCGGGTTTGATGGGTGGCCATTACTCCCTCTACGATTCACTCCGGGCCACATCCAACCGGCACCAGGCATACAGGGCGTCATAAACCTCAAGCTGCCGTTCGATATTCTCTTGGTCGTCAGGGAAACGCAGGCTGTAGCCCACGGCGATGGCCTCAAGGCCAGCCGCCAGGGAATCGGCGTCCAGACGGTTGGTGTCCGCGGCATTGATGATTCTGGCCATACGCAGCAGCGCCTTGTCGGTCAATTCGTAATATCTGATGATAATCCTGAATGATCTTTTCGCAATCAGAATTCTTCTGCGCATCTTGAAACTGGCCATTGTAGTGCGGGAACGCATGGCCGGCAGGGTTTCCGGTCGGCCGGTAACCGCCTTATCTTCAAGATCTCATTGAATTACTGAGGGTTAAGGATTGACAGCCGAATGGAGTAAGGGGTCAAGAGTTCGAGGATTCAAGGCTCTTCGTAATTTTTAGAATTTTTGAACCCTGGAATCCTCAACCTCTTAATATCCTGAAGGAATCATCAACTTTTCTGGAAATGAGTTGTATTAAAATAAATCCTGCTACGGCTCGTAACGGTTTGGATCATATTTACAAAATATGCAACCGAATCGACAGCTCATCCAGCTGTTGCCGGCCGGCTGTGGAGGGGGCGCCGGTCAGCAGGCAGGACGCCTTCTGGGTCTTGGGAAACGCGATCACGTCCCGGATGGAACTCTGGGCGCAGAGAATCATGACCAGGCGGTCGAAGCCGAATGCGATGCCGCCGTGGGGCGGGGCGCCGGAGTCGAGCGCCGAGAGAAGGAAACCGAACTTTTCGCGGTATTCCTCGGACGTCATGCCGAGGGCGCTGAAAACCTTTTCCTGAAGCTCTTTTTGATGGATGCGGATGCTCCCGCCCCCGATTTCGGATCCGTTCAGGACCAGGTCATACGCCCGGGAACGGACCGCCGGCGGATCTTTTTCCAACAGGTCGTAATCCTCTTCCAACGGTGCTGTGAAGGGGTGATGCAGCGCCTGGTAGCGCTTCTCGTTTTCATTGTATTCCATTAAGGGGAACCGTGTCACCCAGGCGAAATTAAAAGCGCTCTCGTCGATCAGCCCGAGCCGTTTTCCGAGATGATTGCGCAGCTGACCG
>JARFQH010000289.1 GCA_029287875.1 Desulfobacteraceae bacterium
CTTGTGCGACATACGGTAGTATGCCTCCGCGCAATGCCGCCGATTTCCTTGAACTTGCAGAAAATTGCACATTTCTGGATCGGAAACTAATCATTGCTCTTAATGAAACTGTGGATGAAAACTCAGATAGTGCCCATCCAGAAACAGTAGATTTTGGTTCAGGCCAAGGCCGCAGTGAATTTGAAACCGCAGGCGTAGCCCGGTCACGCCTGGGCGTGATTGAGGATTTCAAATTCGCGAGAACGCCGGCCTGGGCCAAAAGATGCTGTTTCTGGATTTGCACTTCCATTCTGCCGCCTGGTGTGCTTAGATGCCGGCGCCGGCGGTCAAGCCTTTCCGGTTCCCGGGTAAACGGCATTCTTTACTGCGCGGAATTAATGGTTATTATGGTCCTGGATTAAGCAATTATAATAAGGAGGCGCTGTTATGTACAACAAAGTCGTTATGGATCATTTCAGGAATCCCAGAAACGTCGGTGTGATCGAAAAAGCGAACGGTATCGGTGAAGTCGGCAATCCCCTTTGTGGGGACATGATGACAATTTATTTAAAAATAACCGATGAAAAGATCGAGGACATCAAATTCCAAACCTTCGGATGCGGCTCTGCCATCGCCGTTTCGAGCATGCTGACCGAAATTGCGAGAGGAAAAACCGTCGAGGAAGCCAAGAAGATCACCAACAAAGATGTCGCCAAAGCCCTCGAAGGCCTGCCCAAAAACAAGCTCCATTGCTCCAATCTGGGTGCAGATGCACTACACCTGGCCATACAGGATTATGAAGATCGCAAAGCCGGAAAAAAACGACCGGAGGCGGTCCGCACCGAAAAGCACGAGCACGCTCATGGAGAAAACTGCTACTGCCCCTACTGCGACATCGAAATCAAGGAGGGGTCAACCTTCTGCGAAGCCTGCCACAGTAACCTGGAAGAGGAACATTAATCGACGGGGGAAAGCGTAAAAATGAAGATAATCAACCTGGACCAGATATCATCCAAACCGATGCTGCCGGAAGTGAAAGCAGCGATGATCGATGCCATCAACAAGGACTACCACAATCCTTCCAGCCAGCACAAAAGCGGCGAAGCCGCCGCCGAAGCCCTCGAAAAAGCTCGCAGTTCAGTTGCCGAACTGATCAATGCGGCCATGACCAAGGAAGTGGTGTTCAACTCCGGCGGCACCGAATCGGTCAATCACGCCATCAAGGGAGTGGCGATGGCCAATGCCGAAAAGGGCAAGCACATCGTCACATCGAACATCGAACACAATGCCGTCATTAGGAGCCTCAAGCGCCTTCAGTCGATGGGCTACAAGATGACCTCGGTTTCGGTCAACGAAAAGGGCCGGGTCAATCCCCAGGAGGTGGCCGATGCCATTACCGATGAGACCATCCTGGTTTCCATCATGCACAGCAACAATGAAACCGGCACCATTCAGCCGATCGAGGAAATTGCTAAAATCACCCGTGAGAGGAAGGTAATATTTCACACCGATGCGGTCGATTCGGTCGGAATGGTGCCGATCGACGTCCAGAAGATGGGCGTCGATCTAATGAGTTTCGCCGCCAACACTTTTTATGGTCCTACCGGAGTCGGGGGGCTCTATATTCGTCGCGGCACCCGCATATTTCCATTGCTGGACGGTGGCGTGCAGGAGGGCAACAAACGCGCCGGCACCGAAAACCTCCTCGGCATCATCGGCATGGGTACGGCCGCCGCGATCACCCGACAGAACCTCGACAAGTGGACCGCCCACTGCCTTTCGCTCAAAAACCAGTTGTTAAAAGAATTGCCAAATTACATCGACCATTACCTCATCAACACGCATGCCGAACACAGCCTGCCCAACATGGTGTCGATGTCGGTTCAGTTCATCGAGGGCGAAAGTGTCATGTTGATGCTCGATGACGAAGACATTGCCGTTTCCACGCGATCAGCCTGCGCCACCGGCTCTCTGCGGGCCTCTCACGTGCTGATCTCTCTGGGACTCAGCCATGCCGATGCGCAGGGAACCCTGGTGCTCTCCTTCGGCAAGGACAACACGGCCGAAGAGATCACCACCTTTTTGATCGCATTGAAGAATGTGGTGACGACCCTGCGCGACATCTCGCCCCTCTATCAAAAAGTCTCACAGGGTTAGGATTTACAAAAAAATAAGCCTGATGGGCCATTATTTCTGTCCGAGGCCTTAGGCGCCGTCCATACAGATAATCTTGATGATCGGCTCGAATTCGGGACGGATTTTTACAATTTCCCGCAATCGCCGTTTGTCGAAGATAGTGGCCAGCGTCGGCGGCTCCAGATCGATGGCCTTTTGTTTGGCTACCGTTTCCACGGTGACCGACAGGACGTAGAGGGTCAGTTTTTCAAACATTTCTTTTTCCTGGACGTCTACTTTCCCGTCTTTTAAATGGCGCAGAATTTCGAGAACACAGGCGGAAAGAACCGGGTCGGCGGTGAAATCGACCTTCCGACAGTCACCGCCTTCGAAATTGGTGTCTAAAAATTCATCGGCCATTTTCTGGATCCGGCCGAGCCATTCCGGGCTGAGGTTCTGCGGCAAAACAGCTTCGGGGCCTCTTGAAAGGATTTCATTGCCGAGCTTTGACAACAGCACAGTCGCACTCCTTATACTTGCAGGTTGATTTCACCGCGCCCCGGGCAACGAGGGCCGCTCTTTAAATACACGCACGATAGAAGCATTTTACGAGAGTGTAAGCCCCTCTTTTTCTTGCGTGACCTCCTCTAAAACGGGCCATCGCCCGCGGGCAATGGCTCAAACGACAGCCCGAGAAAATATTAGCTCGGAAAGCTCAGACGATCCGAAATCAGGCCGTAAAACCGGTCCCCGCTATCCGAGGCGAAATACCATCCCAAATGGATCAGACAGGCGCGACAGACGGCAACCCGCCAGCGGTATCCTTTGAAC
>JARFQH010000336.1 GCA_029287875.1 Desulfobacteraceae bacterium
AACAAAGCAGGTGCGGTGCCCTGTGAACGCTTACCCCCCACGAGGCTTTTCCGTCAGCAATTCCAGCATTTGTTCGTGAACGTAGCCATTGGTCGCCAGTATCTCTAAACTCTCGGGTGTGTAGGGGCGGTTTGAAAAATCGGTTATCTCCGCCCCGGCCTCCCGTGCAATCAGCATTCCGGCTGCTGTATCCCAGGATTTCAGGTGCTCCTCCCAAAAGCCTTCGAAACGGCCACAGGCCACATGGCACAGATCCAGTGCGGCAGAACCGAACCGTCGAATCCCTTGCGCCGTTTCCAGACACTTAGTAAACCGAGACACGATCGGTGCGAGGTCCTGCCGCACATCATACGGGAAACCGGTCACCAAGAGACTGTCTGTGAGCGAGTGTATCTCCGAGACTCGAATGGGGCGCTCATTGCAAACGGCTCCACCTCCGGCCGTTGCCGTGAAGAGTTCGCCGGTCACGGGGTTGAGCACGATGCCGACGACGACGACGCCCTCGACTGCGAAAGCGATCGAAACGGCATACATGCCGATCCGGTGCGCGTAGTTGGTTGTCCCGTCCAGCGGGTCTATGATCCAGGTGCAGGCACTATCGACGGTGTCACGGCCGCTTTCCTCGGCCAGAATACCGTGGTCGGGAAACCGGGAGCGGATCACCTGGAGAATGCGTTCTTCCGAGGCGGTGTCGGCCTCGGTGACCAGATCGATGGCGCCTTTCTTACGCACCCGGGAAATGTTGCCGAACTTGGCCTGCAAAATTTCGGCTGCCTGGTAAGCGGCTGCAATACCGACCCTCTTGACGTCTTCTAAATCGATCTGTTGAATAGGATCCATCATCAGGTATCTCCTTCCGGCTTGCGGCCACCGGCAATGCTGCGGTTTTCCAGGGCCGGTAAAAAGTGTTTCTGCATCCGCTCGATCAGAGGCATGAGGGTGCCGGCCGTGTCGGCTGAAACCGGAATGCCGTCGAGCCGCGCGCTTAGCGTGCGGACCAGCTCCGGATCGACCAGGTCCTGCTTGTTCAGAACCCGTATGACGGCCAGCTTTTCGAGTCTCAGGTCGTTCAGAATGTCTTCCACCGAGTGGATCTGCTCCAGGTATCGGGGGTTGCTGATGTCGATGACATGCAGAAGCAAGTCGGCGTTTTCCAGTTCCTCCAAGGTCGCCCGGAAGGCGACCACCAGATCCTGCGGCAAGTCTTTGATGAAGCCGACCGTGTCGGTGATGATTACCTCGATGTCACGCGGGAACCGCAGACGCCGGCTCGAGGGGTCAAGGGTGGCGAAGAGTTTGTTTTCGACCAACTCGCGGCTCTTGGTCAATGTGTTCAGCAGGGTGGATTTGCCGGCATTGGTGTAACCTACTATGGAAATGATCGGCAGCCGCTTTTTGCTTCGCCGGGCGCGTTGCTGCTTACGCTGGCGGCGGACGAGAACGAGGGCTTTTTCCAACTGCGCGATCCGGTCACGCACCCGTCGGCGATTAATTTCCAGTTTGGTTTCACCGGGTCCGCGGCCTCCGATTCCTCCGGTCAGGCGCGACATGGCCGTGTTTTTGACGATCAGACGAGGCAACAGGTACTTAAGCTGCGCCAGTTCTACCTGAAGCTTGCCCTCTCGCGAGTGGGCCCGCTGGGCGAAGATGTCCAGGATCAACATCGTGCGATCGATGACCTTGATGTCCACCTGGTCGGTAATCGCGCGGATTTGAGACGGGTTCAAATCCTGGTCGAAGACGATCATGGTCGCACCGCGGTTGAGTGCCGTCAGGGTCAGCTCTTCCACCTTTCCGCGGCCCATCAGGAATCGCGCGTCGACCTGCTTGCGGTGCTGGAGAATGGCATCGACCGCTTCTATGTCGCTGGAAGCCGCCAGCTCTTTGAGCTCGGCCAGAGAGTCGCGTGCCATCCGGCCCGGGGCGCTGGTGACGCTGACCAGCAAGGCACGCTCTTTCCCACGTGCGGCGCGATGAAGCGAGCGCATCTGGGCGAGTTCGTCCTCGAGAGCCCTGATCAGATCGAGGCAATTGATATTCAGCGCGTTGGCCGCAAGAGGTGGCAGCAGCTGCCAGGGGGTCTCGGCCGGTGCGCCGGGAAGAATGTGGGTCAGATAGACTCGGGGGAGTTCGGTTTCGCCGACTGCCGTGACGACACCCATCAAATCAAGTCTGAGCAGGGCCAGATCCGTCAGATCGTCCTTGGTCGGCGGCTCATCGTCTAGGTGGGTGTGCAAACACCGCAGGCCCCGCAGGCGGCCCGGCGCGGCACGGTACTCACTGAGATCCGGGATGACGATTTTTTGATGATCGCCGACGATAACGCTGACGATCCTGCCGCTGCGGTCAATCAGAAGGCCGACCTGACGTCGACCTTCGTAAGACAGGCTGGAGATTTCGCGGGCCAGCTCGAAGGTGATGACCTGATCGGGAGGGACCCGGCGTCGATAGAGCATTTCGAGCCGGCGCGTCTGGCTCGACTTGAGGCCGCCGATGTTTCCATGGAGACGCTTCATGGCTATGCTGTCGCCTTATCCGGGAAACGGAACAATGTTGTCCTGGCTGGCCGGATTTTCAAAACGGGTGTATGTATTCAGGAATACCAGAGGAACCATACCGATCGGACCGTTACGCTGTTTCGAAATTATGATTTCCGCTTTGCCCTTGTTCGGATTGTTCTCGTCCTTGTTGTAGACCTCATCACGGTAGATAAAGGTGACGACATCGGCGTCCTGTTCCAAGGCGCCGGATTCGCGCAAATCGGAGAGTTGCGGCCGTTTATCGCTGCGCTGTTCGAGCATCCGGTTGAGCTGGGAGAGGGCGACGACCGGTAGGTTGAGTTCTTTGGCCAAGGCCTTCAAGGCTCTGGATATTTCGGAGATCTCCAACTCCCGTCGTTCAGCCGAACGCCGCCCCTGCATCAGCTGTATATAATCGATAATGATCAGGCCGACATTTTTATCCAGCTTAAGCCGGCGTGCCTTGGCACGGATCTCCATGGCCGTCAGCACGGGCGAATCGTCGATGAAGATCGGTGCATTGGACAGGCTGCTGGCCGCTTCGGTAATCCGCAGCCAATCCTCCTGGCTGATGAAGCCGCTTCGCAGGCGCGTCGAATCGAGCCGGGCCTCGCTGCTGAGCATCCGCATCGACAACTGTTCCTTGGACATTTCCAGCGAGAAAATGGCCACCGGCACACCGGCCTCCATCGCGGCATTGCGGGCGATGTTCAGCGCAAAGGCCGTTTTTCCCATCCCGGGCCGGGCGGCGAGAATGATCAGATCGGAGTTCTGCAAGCCGGAAGTTTTGTGATCCAGAAGAGTGTATCCGGTGGTGACCCCCGTAATCAGTGATTTGTTTCCCTGGCGTTCCTCCAGCGAGTCGATGTTGTCTTCGATCATCTTGCTGAGCGGGTGAAAGGACTGGTGGGCCTTATTTTCCGATATTTCGAAGACCGACGCCTCGGCAAAGTCGATCACCTCCTCAACATCACCGCGATCTTCGTAGCAGCGACGGGCGATGTCGCCGGCCTTCTGTATAAGCCGTCGCAGGCTGGCTTTGTCGTGTACGATTTTGGCGTAGTGCTGGGCGTTGACGGCAAGGGGCACTGTATCGACCAGATGGGACAGGTAGGCGGGGCCGCCGACTTGATCGAGTTGGCCGAGTTGTTTGAGATGGTTGGACAGGGTAACCAGGTCGATCGGTTCGTTGCGGCCGAAAAGCTCGGTTATAGCGGCAAAAATTTTTTGATGGACGGTTTTGTAAAAATCGTCGGCTGACAAGATTTCGAGAACATCCAACAGGGTGTGATTGTCAACAAGTATAGCACTGATGAGCGACTCCTCGGCCTCTATGTTTTGTGGCGGCAGGTGGACCAGGGAAGGGTCGTTTTCTTTGAATTGGGATCTTTCTGGCATGGGGCTGACCACCTCCGATCGACGGTCGTGACGCGGTGTGGAAGAAGGGTTGTTGCCCTGCGGATAAACGGGTACCCACCGGGGGAGCGCATCGGGAGGTGCAGTCCCGGTTGCCGAGACACTGGCTTGGACGTATGCGGACTCGATGTCAGGATTCCGGTACGATTTCGACCGTGATCTCGGGTTCGACATCCTTGTAAACCCGGATCGGAATCATGTGTGTGCCGATCTGCTTGATCGGATCGGTCAGAAGAACCATCCGTTTCTCGACCGTGATGTTCTGCTTGTCGAGCGCTTCTATGATGTCGCGCACGGCGATCGAACCGTAGAGCCGGTCCTCTTCACTGACCTTGGCCGGGATAGTCACCGTGACGCCTTGAAGCTTTTCAGCCATCTCCTCGGCTATATTCTTTTCTTTGGCTATTTGAAGTTCGAATTTTGCTTTCACCTGCTCGAGTTGCTTGCGGTTCTGTGGTGTCGCTATCAGCGCTTTTTTTTGCGGGATCAAGTAGTTCCGGGCATAGCCCTTGGCCACAGTGACTTCAGAGCCGATGATGCCGAGCGAATCGATAGTTTCTGTCAACAAGACCTTCATTTAAACCTCCAGAAGTGAATAACGTGCCGTCTGCCTGTTGGCGGCGTTCCGGACACACAGTGCTCGAGACGAGCGGGAGTCAATTTTTTTCGACCCCCAGTTTCCTGAAATTCAACCACATATCGAAAAAACCCAGGCCCACAACGATCAGCAGAACGATTTGCTGCAGGGCTATGAGGCTGTACAATACGATCCGCAACAGACGCGGAAAGTGTTTTTTTTCGAAGTAAAACGAAATGATGGCGATCCCCTGAAAAAAATAAATCGTCATCAATATCAGCAAACCGTTGATGCCGAACAGCTTGACGGTGTGCTCGGGAATTATCAGCATGAGACCGCATCCGATTACGCTCCAAACCAACGGTTCGGGTGCTTTCCATAAGTTGAGTCGTCCGAAGTCCGGGTAGAACAGACGGTACCCTCTCAACAACGGCCGGGCCAGCAGCAGACTGGTCCAAGAAAGAAAGAGGGCCGCCGATACCGATAAGGCCGGAACGATGCGAACCAGAACGTACTGTATACCGTCGAGTGCCTCCTCGATGGGGCGAATGGTGTCTGCCGGAACCCCCATGCTCACGTAAAGCCGAAGCGATGCTTCGAGGTTTCTGCGCACGTAGTCTGAAACCAGTTGGCCGAGGCCCGCGGCGGTCGTCGTGCTGTACACGAAGACAATGAACAAACCGACCGCAAGCGTCACGGCACTGGTCAGCGCCACCGTTTTTTCGACCGACAGCCTCAGGACGAACAGCTCGTAGAGGACGAAACCGCAGAAAACCAGCTCAAAAAAATAGAGCAGGTCGATCGAAATACCGCCGAGCAATGGAGCCAATGCCAAAAGCGCGATCGCC
>JARFQH010000338.1 GCA_029287875.1 Desulfobacteraceae bacterium
TCATTTTCACGCACCGTGGCGGCCTGCAGGGCAAGGAGGACGGCAACAGAATCAATAAAAGCCAGCCTCACAACCTGAGATAAAGAATGTAAAGGCAGGCGAGGAGAAAAAGGGCGATGAGCGGCTCACCGTTTTGGCGCAGGCTCTGCCGGAAAGACCAGCCGCCCGCCGGACTTTTTTTTGACGTCAAGCGCGGCAGGAGTGCGTGGGTCTGCTTCCGCCACTGCTCCCAATCTTCTTTGAACAGGTGTTGAAGCTTGTCGTCCTCACGCCGGATCGCCTGAGGATAGAATACCAGCAGGATCAGGATAAACAGCGGGCCGCTCCACCAGAGCCCGGAAGACAGCGAAAATCCGCACCCCAGCAGGATATTGCCGACGTAAAGCGGGTGGCGCACGTAGGCGTACGGGCCGTCTGTCGCCAGGACCTTGTTTTTCTTTATGTGACCGGAGGCCCACAGCCGCACGGCGATGCCGCTGCAAGCCAGAAGCACGCCGACCCAATAGAGCCCGGCAACCGGCCAACCCGCGACGCTCACCAGCACGACGAATGCGATTCCGATAAACTGCCGGTAACGGTCGCGGCGATAGCGGATGTCGTGCAGAAATCTCTTGCCGCCGATGTCTTTGATCATTGAGCGGGATCTCTCTTTCATTCAATTCACGGCCTCGGCCGATTTTTTAAGCTTTGAAGTATGAAAGATTGTCAATGGGGTGTCAAGGACGTTTTCCGCGGTAGGAGAACCGGAAGGACCCGTAAAAAACTCAATGTCATTAACTTTAACCTAAGGGGAGGTCTTGTCAGCGTTCAAAAATCCCCCCAGCCCCCTTTTCAAAGGGGGAGACTCAATGGTGCGGCCTTTTTCAATGGTGGACTTTCAGCAGTATCCTTTGAATTAGGGGTTTTGATTAAAAACTTGCCCTAAAAATAGATGGCCAACCGATTTGCGGTTGGCCGTCTAAGGAGGAAAACAGATGATGATTTGTTGAGGATGCAATTACTAAAGCAAGGTACATGCCAAAATCAACGAAACCGCAAACAATTCAAGTCCCGTTATAACTCTCTGATATTCAATACTTTTTTTTAACCCGTTATCTCGCACAGGTTTGCCCTTCCAAACACAGATAGAACCGGCGGTTCAAAATTATGAACCTCGATATGGGCAAAAATTAATAAAATAATAAATAACAGATAGTTAGATTATATCGGGCAGGTTCAAGATTTTGAATGCACCTGCAAGTGTTCAAATGCCGGCCGTGAACTGACCGGTCCGCGCTCATCTCCAAGGTTTATCGTTTTGAACCGGCTGTGAGGAGACCGCCCGAATGCTCTTTCCGGTGCGGAAAATTGCCGGCGGTTCTTGGTAACCTTTTTCATGGAGACGGGTGACCGGATTTTAAAGTGGTCAACCGCCTGAGCGCAATAATCCCATCACGGTTAAATTAGAAGTATACCACCCGGTACAATTTCATTAGATTAAGGCCCAAAATTCCCCCCTTTGGAAAGGGGGGTCAGGGGGGATTTCCTGTCGGCGTTTAAAAATCCCCCCAGCCCCCTTTTCCAAAGGGGGAGACTCAATGGTGTCCCTTTTTCAAAGAGAGACTTTCAAAGGCATTCATCGGCTTGATGATATGGCGGTGCAGCCTGTATGGTTTTTACTTTGCCTATAATTTAAGGATGATTGTGGATGGACTTGGATTTATAGCCCGACACCATCGATCACCGCCCGGCAATACCGGCACCGACCCTCTTCAAGGGCGGTGCTCCTGACCTGGAATCCCCACCGCTCGATGACGATTCTGCCGCAGTTGTAGCAAAGGGTGTTTTCACCGTCTTCACCCGGCACATTGCCGGTGTAAACATATCGAAGGCCGGCTTTCAGGCCGATGTCACGCGCCTTCAAAAGAGTGGCCAGCGGTGTCGGCGGCCGGTCGGTCAGCTTGTAGGTCGGATGAAAACGGCTGATGTGCCAAGGCGTCTCCGGCCCCAGGTCCGTCACCAGAAATTGGGCCAGCTTTTCCAGTTCCCCGCTGTCGTCGTTGAGGCCGGGCACGATCAGGGTCGTGACCTCCAAAAAAACCCCGCGGGCTTTCATCTGCTTCAGGGTCTGCAGTACATTTGACAGCTTAGCGCCGCAGACTTCCCGGTAGTATCTTTCGTTGAAGGCTTTTAGATCGACGTTGGCGGCGTCCAGGTAGGGTTGAATCATCTCGAGCGCCTCATCGGTCATGTAACCGTTTGTGACAAAAACATTTTTTAATCCTTTGGCCTGGGCCAGCTTGGCGGTTTCATAGGCAAACTCAAAAAATATGGTCGGTTCCGTGTAGGTGTATGATATGCTCCGGCAGTGGCCTTTGATAGCAGCGGCGACCACCTCCTGCGGCGTGCCTGGATCTCCGACGATCAAGCCCCGTTGGTCCTCGGGCATCTGCGCGATGTCGGCATTCTGGCAGAAACGGCATTTGAAGTTGCACCCGACCGTGGCAATGGAATAGGAGCGGCTGCCGGGCAGAAAATGGTAGAGCGGCTTTTTCTCGATGGGATCGATGTGCCGCGCGATCAGTTTCCCGAAAACCAGTGTGTGCAGCACACCGGCATGATTTTCGCGCACACCGCAAATGCCGCGGCGGCCCTCTTTGATGAGGCACCGGTGCCGGCAGAGGTTGCACTTGACTTTGCCGTCGCTCACGGTCTCAAACAGGTAAGCTTCCATGGCCGTTATCCTGTGCAGGTGAACATAAATTCAGGGCATCCGATGCGGTGCGCGTTTCATGTTCATGGGCAGTATAGACGGACGCCGTTCCCGGCATCAACCGGTCACCATGGCGGTGGACGGTTTCGTCCTGGTGGCGTATGGCCAGCGGCCGGGTCCTGAAAACCGGCACCAGAGTGATCACCATCCCGACGAAGGTTCCGAACGGGCAGCGCTGCATGAAGCGGGATTGCTCGAAATTCTGGACGAAACGGCCGCACCCGGTGGGAAACTGGTTGACCGTCCGCCAGGTCAACGGCACCTGACCCGCGATGGAACGGATGAGCCGTTTCAACTGCCAGATACCGAAGAAACGGGCATGGTTGAATAGGGTCTCGTAAAATATCCCGGCGACCCGACGCTGGATGCCCTTGATGGCATACCGGTTGAGAACGCCGAGGAAAACCCGGTCTTTTGCGACGCGGCAGGCTTCTTCGATGGCTTTACCCGGATCGTCGACGAATTCGAGGGTGGTCATGAAAAAAGCGTGATTGAAGGAATTGTCGTCGAAAGGGAGGTCCTCTGCGGATCCACGGTAAAGGCTGACCCGGTTCCCCAGTTTCTTGAAACTGACATCGAGCATGTAGGGTGAGGCATCGATTCCGGTAGCGTTCAGCCCCATTTCGACCAGCGGCACCAGGCTGGTTCCGGTTCCGCAACCGATCTCCAGAATCGTTTCTCCCCTGGCCGGCTGGAGCATGTCGATCATCAGGGCGTTTTCACGTTCGGCTTCGAGGCGAAAACGCGGTTCTTCGAACCAGCGCTCGAAAGCTTGAGCATCCTTGAAATCGAACACGTAACCCATGGCGGCAACTCAACTAAAATTGGCTTTCTATCCTGCCGGGTGATGACGGCATATTCAGGACTGCAGCTCGGAATCCGGATTGGCTGCCGGAGTGGCGGCATCGGCCGGTCCGGATTTCTTCTTTCGGCGTCGGCGGCGCTTTTTCTTACGCGTTGTCGGTGCGGCTTCCTCAGCGGCCGGAGTGGATGGCGTCGCTGCTTCGGTCGATTTGTCGGGCAGAAAGCCGAAAAAAGCACCGGGGTATTTCTGCGGCCAGGGTTTTTCTGAAGGTGTCTGGCGCGCCAATCTTTTTTGAACACGCTCTTTTCCGTGGACGGCTCGCACCTTGCGCCCCCGTGAGGCGGTCTTCACCGGGCCGCTCCGGTCGGTTACATACCAGTCATCTTCCGCCCAAACCACCGGAATTTTGTAGCCCAGCATCTCTTCCACGGCTTCCAGATGAAACACGTACTGTTCGCAGGCCAAAGAAAACGCCTTGCCGGTTTTGCCTGCTCTGGCGGTCCGGCCGATTCTGTGGATGTAGTTTTCGGCATCCTGCGGCAAATCGTAGTTGATGACATGGCTGATGTCTTCCACGTGTATTCCGCGCGAGGCGACGTCGGTGGCCACCAGGATTTTGATGCGGCCGTTTTTGAAATTTTCCATCAACTGGAACCGTTTGCGCTGGTGCAGATCACCGGTGATGCCCTCGGCCGGACAATTGTTGCCCTTTAGTTTCTGGGTCAGCCATTCCACACCGGCCTTGGTATTGATGAAGATCAGTACCCGGTTCCAATCTTCACGTGCCAGGATCCCCAGCAGCAGGGGCAGTTTTTGTTCTCGCCCCACATGAAACAGCATCTGGTCGACCCCCTCGACCGTCACCTCTTCGGGAGCGATGGAAATAAACTCCGGCAGGTTCATGTATTCGTAGGTCAGCTCCAGAACACGGTAGGAAAGGGTGGCCGAAAAGAGCATCGACTGCCGTTTGTCATAGCGCGGCAACTTTTTCAAAATATAGCGCATGTCCTTTTCAAATCCGAGGTCAAGGAGACGATCGGCTTCGTCGATGACCACGAGCTTGATGCCGCTGGTTTTAAAGATGCCCTGCTTGAAGTAATCGATGACGCGTCCGGGTGTGCAGATGACGATATCGACGCCCTCTTTAAGGATCTCCGCCTGCCGCTGATAGTCGATCCCGCCGACGACCTGGGCAATCTTGAATCCGGTATGGCGACCGATAAAGTTCGCCTCTTCGTAGATTTGATTGGCCAGCTCCCTTGTCGGTGCAACGATCAGGGCCGCCGGCAACCCCGGTTCGCGGTCGGTCAGCGCCAATAGTCGGGTGAATATGGTGACCAGAAAGGCCGCGGTCTTTCCGGTTCCGGTCTGGGCCTGTCCGGCCACATCACGGCCTGCCAGCGACACCGGCAGTGTTTGCGCCTGAATCGGGGTACAATAGGTAAAACCGGCTTCGGAAATTCCCGAAAGAACTTCAGCCGGCAGATTGAGTTCGGTGAAGGTTGTGCGTGTGAGAAATTTTGGTTTTACCGCCCTCAGGTCGGAAGTCAAAGATTCGGGCTCGTCGGACATGATTTCCTCAAATGGTTGAAACACCGGACATTAACGAATTATACCCAATACGCGCGCCGATTATACCCATTTCATTATATTTTGCAAGAGATGGTATTTTATAGAATATCAATCGATCGGACTCTTGTTTTCAACGAGAATTTCTGCCGGCTGTCTCTCCTACTTGCCGCGACCCGCTCTTATGTGGTACCTGATAAAAACTTCAGACCAAATTCTAAATCGGAAACTGATCCTTGCTTCAAATGAAACCGCGAATGGACATCACCTGATGGACCGGGCCACTCTAAAAAAGGGAGGACGATAGTGAACCGTACCAAAAATTCTTTCCCGACGCTGATTCAGCGTGAAGACAGCCTGCTGGTTGTCATCGATGTTCAGAATAAACTGGCACCCCTTATCCATGACACGCCGCAGATTGTGGCCAACATCGTCAAACTCGTTCGGTTGGCCAGGGTGGTAGAAGTGCCGGTCCTTCTGAGCGAACAGGAAAACCTGGGAGAGACGGTCGATGAGATCAAATTGGAGCTGAAAGAAACGCCCCCTTTGAGAAAGCTGTCCTTCAGCTGTTTCGGTGAAGAGGCGTTCACCCGCCGCTTGAAAGCCCACGACCGCCGCACCCTGATTCTCACCGGAATGGAAGCGCACATCTGTGTCGCTCAGACCGCCCTCCGAGCCCCGCTGGATTATCGGATCGCGGTGATCGCCGACGCTGCCGCCTCGCGGTCACCTCATGACCGGGATGTGGCCCTTGAGCGACTGCGGGAAAGCGGGGTGGCGATCGCGTCCACCGAAATGCTGATGTACGAGTGGCTCGAACGGGCCGGCACCGACACCTTCAGAGCGGCCCTGCCGTTGCTCAAATGAGGGATAGCATGCTGGAATTTTTCAAAGTCACGGATCTTGCGAGCGTATTCAAGAATGCGGAGGCGTTCACTCCGGTCGATGCGGAAACCGTCCCGCTCCCGGAATCCTGCGGCAGAGTCCTGGCAGAGACCATTTCTGCCGATCGTGATCTTCCTGAATTTTTGCGGGCGACCATGGACGGGTACGCAGTCAAGGCCTCAGCCACTTTCGGGGCCTCCGATGGCAGCCCGGCTTACCTGACTGTCAAAGGCACCGTGTCCATGGGACAGACGCCGACGTTTTCAATCGCACACGGTGAGGTCTGCCGAATTTCCACCGGCGGCATGCTGCCTGAAGGCACCGACAGCGTGGTGATGATCGAACACACGGAAATGCTGGACGACACCACGATCGAGGTCTACCGCAGTGTGGCACCGGGCCAACACGTCGTGGAAGTTGGGGAAGATTTTCGTCGCGGGCAGGTCATTCTCGAAGCCGGTCAATACCTGCGGCCGCAGGAAACCGGCCTGCTGGCTGCCTTCGGACAGCAAAGCGTCCGGGTATTCAGGCGCCCGACGATCGCGATCATATCGACCGGCGACGAAGTCGTTCCGATCGACAGCACGCCGGTACAGGGCCAGATCCGGGACGTCAACAGCTATTCTCTTTCCGGGCAGGTGCTGGCAGCCGGCGGCATACCCGTGCGCTACGGCATCGTGCGCGATAACTACGAAGCGCTGTATGCGACCTGCCGCGACGCCCTGACCGGCTCGGACATGATCCTGCTTTCCGGAGGCAGTTCGGTCGGGGTTCGCGATTTCACGATCGATGTCCTGACCCAACTTCCCGATTCACGCATCCTTGTGCACGGCATCTCGATCAGCCCCGGCAAGCCGACTATTCTGGCCAATACGCAGAAAAAGGCCGTTTGGGGCCTGCCGGGTCACGTGGTATCGGCCATGGTCGTTTTCAAAGTCGTGGTTCAGCCGTTCATCGAGCATGTGGCGGGATTGTCCCCCTCGCAGCGACAGGCTTTCAGGATTCCCGCCCGGCTGAGCCGCAACATCGGTTCGGCTCAGGGACGCACCGATTTTATCCGCGTGCGCCTCACCCGTGACAACGATGAATACCGTGCCGAACCGATTCTGGGCAAATCGGGCTTGCTGAACACCATGGTCATGGCCGACGGGTTGATCGAAATCGACGTCAACACCGAGGGGCTCGATGCCGGCGCAGAGGTCGCGGTCATCCCGTTATAGTCTTCAAGATAAAGTTTTTGGACTGCGTTTTCGGTCGTCGGCGTATGCAGTATACAGCCTTCTCCCTCTGGCCTTGCCAAAATCTTTATCTTGAAGACTATACTAATGATTGGAAAAGAATGCATCCCAAACGTAATATCTATCTGAAAATGAAAACGCTCCAGGAGGCCCGGGACATATTGTTTCAGCGTTTCGGGTCGACCGGCGCCATGACCGGTGAAACCGTGCCGGTAACCGATTCGGTGGGACGCGTGCTGGCCGAAGCCGTCACCGCCCGGCTGTCATCACCCAATTTCCATGCGGCCGCAATGGACGGCATCGCGGTCAAAGCGGAAAAAACCTTCGGGGCCAGCGAGACGCGACCGAAAGAGCTGATCATCGGTCAAGACGCTTTTTATCTGAACACCGGTCACGTGATGCCGCTGGAGACCGACGCGGTAATAATGATCGAAAAGCTCGACCGTCTCGACGAGCATCGGGTTCGGATCGAAGCGCCGGCTTTTCCCTGGCAGCACGTCCGCAAAATGGGCGAGGACATTGTCGCCACCCAGCTGCTCTTTCCCCAGAACCACCAGATAACGCCTTACTGTATCGGGGCGTTTCTTTCGGCCGGCATTTTCGAGGTGACGGTCCGCCGTAAACCCAATCTGCTGATCATCCCCACCGGTTCCGAGATCGTCGACTGGCGCCGCATCGACCCGGACCAACTGCACCCCGGGCAGGTACTCGAGAGCAACTCTTATGTTCTCGGCAAACTTACCGAAGCCTGCGGCGGCACTTATGTCAAACACGACCGGGTCCAGGACGACCTGAAAGCCATCAAAGCGGCGACCGAAAAGAGCCTCCAGAACGGCTACGACATGGTTCTGATCATCGGCGGCTCCTCGGCCGGTTCGGAAGATTACGCCCGCCACGTGATTGGTGATCTGGGTCATGTTCATGTGCACGGGGTTACCATGATGCCCGGCAAACCGGTGATCGTCGGGGAAATTAACGCCAAACCGGTATTCGGCATACCCGGTTACCCGGTTTCGGCGATCATTGCCTTCGAGCAGTTTGTCCGTCCCCTGATCCGCCGCCGACTCGGGCTGCCCGACATGGCACCCCAGACGGCAATGGTCGAGCCGACCCGTAAAATCGCCTCCAAACTCGGCGTGGAAGAATTTATACGCGACAAGCTCGGGGAGGTGAACGGCCGCATCGTGGCCACTCCTCTGCCGCGCGGCGCGGGCAGCATCACCTCGATCACCGAAGCCGATGGCATCATCCGGATTCCAAACCACGTCGAAGGGATCAACGACCAGCAGCCGGTTGCGGCCGAACTGCTGCGCCCGTTGTCGGCCATCCGCAACACCATCGTGATCGTCGGCAGCCACGACAACACCTTGGACGTTCTGGCCGATCAGCTTCGCGCCGGCAGCAGCGGCCTGTCGCTGTCATCGAGCCACGTTGGCAGCATGGGGGGACTGATGGCCGTCAAGAGAGGCCTGTGCCACCTGGCCGGCTCGCATCTTCTCGACACGGCCGACGGCAGTTACAACACCGCCTACATCAAACGCTATCTGCCAGACCTCTTTGCCGCGAAGCAGGTCCGTCTGATCAACCTGGTGTTCCGGGATCAGGGCCTGATCGTTCTGCCCGGAAACCCGAAACGGATTAGTGGAATCGAAGACCTGGCGCGCGGGGATGTGACCATGATCAACCGACAGGGCGGTTCCGGCACCCGCATCCTGCTCGACTACCGTTTGCGGGAGCTGGGCATCGACCCGGGCCGGATCAACGGCTACGGCAACGAAGAATTTACCCACATGTCGGTGGCCGTGGCCGTCTTGAGCGGCACGGCCGACGCCGGTTTAGGAATCTGCGCGGCGGCCCGGGCCCTGAAACTCGACTTCGTTCCGGTCGTCACCGAACAATACGACCTGGTGGTGCCTGATGCGTTTTTCGAGACCCGGAACTTCCAGGTCCTTCTGGAGACCATCCGCAGTGCCGCCTTCAAGAAGCGGGTTGAGGCCCTTGGCGGCTACGGCACCGCTAAGACCGGTGAAATATTGCTCTAATCAGGATCGGCACAGGTGAAATATCGCATCATCGATCACACCGCGGATCTCGGCCTGCACGTGTTCGGCGACGATCCGTCCGAGTTGTTTGCCACCGCCGCCCGGGCCATGTTCGACATCATGGTCTCCCCCGATTCGGTACACGCAGAGCAATCCCTCAACCTGCAAGTTGAAGGGGCGGACTGGCCGGACCTGATGGTCAACTGGCTGCGGGAGCTGCTGTATATGTGGTCGGGAAAAGGGCTTCTGGTGCATTCGGTGGACATTCACGCCATCGGTGCCCATCGCATCACAGCCGATGTCGCCGTTGATTCCTATGACCCGTCGCGACATGCGCTCGGCAACGAGATCAAAGCCGTCACCTATCACCAGATAACGGTCAAACGCAAATTGACAGGCTGGGAGGCAAGGATCATATTTGACGTATAGAAAGTCAACTACCTTCGGCTAAAGCGAAGGCTTGGGATTCAAGGGTGTGAGGAACCAAGTGAAAAAACCTTCCCTTGAACCCTTGGCTCCTGGATTCCTTGAACCCTTGTGAAAACATCAACCACTAAACTAATGTCTTCACCTGAAGACGAGGCCTTTTCTCCCATTCCCCAAGTGAGACAATTAAGCCATGCAACTCCGACAGCTCGATACTTATCGCTGGGAAATTCCGATGACCGGCTCCATGCGGGTTCCTGGAATCGTTTACGCTTCCGCCGACATGCTGAAGGGTTCCGATCAAAGGGAACCGCTCAAGCAGGTGGCCAATGTCGCCACCCTGCCCGGCATTCTCAAAGCGTCCCTGGCGATGCCGGACATGCACTGGGGCTATGGATTTCCCATCGGCGGTGTGGCCGCCTTCGACTGGCAGACCGGCGTCGTTTCTCCCGGCGGTGTGGGATATGACATCAATTGCGGCGTTCGACTGGCGGCAACCGACCTGGTCGAAAAGGACGTTCGGCCCAAGCTTGAATCCTTGGTAACCGCACTCTTCCAAAATATTCCATCCGGCGTGGGCTCGCAGGGTTCCCTGAAACTCTCGGTCCCGGAAGAAAAGAAGGTGCTCCGGGACGGCAGCCGGTGGGCGCTGCGGCAGGGTCTCGGAGAGGATGGCGACCTCGAGCACACCGAAGACGGCGGCTGTCTGCCCGATGCCGATCCGGAACTGGTGAGCGCGCGCGCCCTGCAACGGGGTCAAAAGCAGCTGGGCACTCTGGGGGCCGGCAATCATTTCCTCGAAGTCGGCCTGGTCGAAGAAATCTTCGATCCCCGTGTGGCCGGGGCCTTCGGTCTGTTCCAGGGGCAGGTGACGCTCATGCTCCACTGCGGGTCGCGCGGCTTCGGCTACCAGGTCTGCGACGATTTTCTGGCTTCGATGACCAAGCACGTTCAAAAACTCGGCCTCCAGCTGCCGGACCGGCAGCTGGCCTGCGCTATGATTCAGTCGGAAATGGGCTCACGCTATCTGAGGGCCATGGCCTGCGCCGCCAACTACGCCTGGGCCAACCGGCAAATTTTGCTGCACCGATCGCGCGAGGTCTTCCAGCGCGTCTTCGGCCTGGGACCGCGTGACCTCGGCATGCGGTTGGTGTACGATGTCTGTCATAACATCGCTAAAAAAGAGGAGCACGTTATAGACGGCAAAAAACGCACCGTCTGCGTTCATCGCAAAGGCGCAACCCGCTCCTTCCCGCCCGGCCACCCCGCTCTGAATGAAGGTTACCGTGTGGTCGGACAGCCGGTGATTATCCCCGGCGACATGGGTACGGCTTCCTATGTGCTGGTGGGAACCGAAAAGGCCCTGTCGGATACTTTCGGCTCCACCTGCCACGGGGCCGGCCGGCTGCTGAGCCGCAAGGCCGCCAAGAAGGCCAGCAAAGGTCGGTCGATACACCGTGAGTTGGAAGACAAGGGTATCCTGGTCCGCTGGACCGGTCGGGGCACGCTCGCGGAAGAGATGCCCGACGCCTACAAGGACGTTTCCGAAGTCGTGGCGGTCGTTCACGGGGCCGGCATATCACGCAAAGTGGCCAAGTTGCGGCCGATTGCCGTGGTCAAGGGCTGAAACAAAAAGCAGCCGTTCTCGATGACCATTTAAAATTCGATCACCCGGCGTAATTTGAAGGAATCTTAATTTCACCGTAAATTGCCGACCAAAAAAAGAGAGGGATTGATGAATCCACAAATGTTCAGGGAGTACGACATCAGGGGCATCGCCGGCAAGGACATGACGGCGGCGGACGCGGCCTTGATCGGCCGTGGTGTGGGAACCTTTCTGCGCCGGCACGACGCCCGCAGTATCACTGTGGGACGCGACTGCCGCCTGACCTCCGAGGCTTATTCGCAAAAACTGATCGAGGGACTCCTGGCGACCGGCTGTGACGTGACCGACATCGGGGTGTGCCCGACGCCGGTTTTTTATTTTTCGATCCAGCAGCTGAAAAAAGACGGCGGCGTCATGCTCACCGCCAGCCACAATCCCCCCGAGTACAACGGCTTCAAACTCTGCCTCGGGCTCGACTCGATCCACGGCGAAGACATTAAGGCCATCCTTGCCCTCATCGAACACGAAAATTTCACAGAGGGCCGGGGGCGGCTGTCTTCGGCCGCCATGATCCCGACCTATATCGATTATGTGGTGAACAACATCAGCCTGCCGCGCCCTTTGCGGGTCGGCGTCGATGCCGGCAACGGAACCGCCGGCGTTGTCGCGGTGCCCATCATGAAACGGCTCGGGTGCGAGGTACACGATATGTACTGCGAAATGGACGGTCATTTCCCCAACCACGAAGCCGACCCCACCGTTGCCGAGAACATGCAGGATCTCATCGCGCTGGTTCAGAAGGAAGGTTTGGATCTCGGCATCGGTTTCGATGGCGACGGAGACCGCCTTGGAGTAGTGGATGAGAGGGGGCGCATCATCTACGGCGACAAATTGATGATCATTTTTGCCAGGGAGATTCTTTCGCGAAAACCGGGGTCCACGTTCATCTCGGAAGTCAAATGCTCCAAGACCCTGTACGACGATATCGAGAAGAACGGCGGCCGGGCCATCATGTGGCGCACCGGTCACTCACTGATAAAGAAGAAGATGAAAGCGGAAAAAGCCGAGCTGGCCGGCGAAATGAGCGGGCACATATTTTTCAGCGACCGCTACTTCGGGTTCGACGATGCCACCTATGCCGCCTGCCGCCTGCTGGAGATCCTCTCCTCCACCGGTCGCAAGATCTCCGAGCTGTTGGCCGATGTGCCGCCGACCTTCACCACCCCGGAAATTCGCGTCGATTGCCCGGACGAGATCAAATTCGGCCTCGTTGAAAAAGTGACCGATTATTTCCGCCAGCATTACAAGGTGATCGATATCGATGGCGTCAGGGTTCTCTTCGACGACGGCTGGGGGCTGCTGCGGGCGTCAAACACCCAGCCGGCCCTGGTGCTGCGGTTCGAAGCCATGACGGAAAACCGCTTGCGGGAAATCAGAAATCTTGTGGAAGAAACCCTGAAAAAGCTGCGGTCATGAATTCTTTCTGCTTAAGGGTCACGGTAAGAAATAATTCCACAAGATTGCGCCGGATTATGGTTTGTCTACAAGGCACATACGCCTGCGCATATCGGGATACGTGTGGGTGGATGTAACGCAGTAGACGGGCCATAAGACAAGCAAGAGGTGGAATTATTTTTTGCCGGGGCCCTAAGTCCTATTTCTCGAAGTTGGTTGGCAGGCGGGTAAATTTACGGCGGCGTTCTTTATCTTTTCCGACCTTGACGGCCTGGAATCCACGACGGTCGATACCTGTCCGGCGATCCTTGCCGGACCTTCTTTCCGAAATAGTGATGGGGACCAACTTCTTGCGCCTGTCGCTCCACAGTCGTCGGCCGCCATTGTCCATCATGGCAATAAAAGACAATTCATTCATTATTCTGTCTGGTACCTCGATTCGTTTTAGGTAAGCGTTCACAGGGCACCGCATCTGCTTTGTTGTCGGGCACTTGAAGTACAAAAGTACGTCTGCGCGCCCGACGCCTTGCATCTGCGGCACCCTGTAAACGCTTACAATCAGGTGGTTTGAAGCGCATCGGAGGACTTTGCAACGTGGAATTACTTCTTGCTTGGGCCCTTATCCTGTTGCAGGGTCGATCCGGAAACAGCCGCCCCCTCCGAAGGGCTCAAACATGGATGCGGCTGACTGAAATCGCTCCGAGCAGCTCCGAAATCCAGTGCGTTTAACGAGGACACCGGTTCACTTGGTAGGTGAATTTCCGCCCCTTGTCAATCTCTCATTCGGTGCCCGGCATGTGGCGCCGGACCAGCTGTTTGTTTTCAAAAAATTGAGGCCAGTATTTTTTTCGATCGGCCCATCGCGGAGGCAAAAAAAGACTTGACATGCCACGTTGTGGTATGTCAGTATGCCATCAGTTGTCAGGTTGATGGACCTGGCACGACAACCTCCTTTCATTGTGGGCGGGTCATATCCCCTGTGACCCGCCTTTTTTTATGCTGTCGGTTTCGTTGACGGCGGGCTCGGCCGAACAGACCTTCATAATCCGGCGGGTATGTTGCTTGGCCTTCATTTTAAATCTTTCCAAAGCTAGGATGCAAACAACAATCGCCAGTACTGCGGCCGTCAGCAGCAAACCGTATAGTTCGGGACTCAACATTTTATTACCTTTCCAACTCTTCCAACTCTTGCAGAGGCGCCCACCTTATTTTCGTACTAAAATTAAGCAAATATTATGCCACTCTTGACGCACCGGCTTTTTAATTAGTCGCATTCTCCATTTTAAGGGGTGCCCCGCTACGGGTTAGCGAAAAAAAAATCGCAATTTTTGACTGAGTCCTTTCGCTCCGGCTGACTATTGACATCAACTGTGGCATCACCTTCAGGTTTTATGGGAAAGATTATTCTTCGATCAGGAAGTGCCTCTGACAGAGCAGGATGTCGTTATCATGTACGTCAACGTCGTCGGCAGTGATGCGGGGCCTGTCCTGCAGCGAAATTTCGTCAAGAAAATATATGGGCGGCTCATCGACGGGACGTCGCTATCTGCGATTCAGCTGTCGACTGCGGCCGGCCTGGTGGCAATGCTGGAACTGTTCAGTCGCGGCAGCTTAAAGCCCGGCTATGTCAAACAGGAAGACATTGCTGTCGAAGACTTCTTTTCGACCCACTGGGGTCGTACGGTTTATGGTCCCGCTTGTGATAAAAATCCGCATCATCCACCCGACCGCAGCCATTAAGTGTAATATAACGTATTACTTTGCCATATGTGTGTTGTCGGGATAAATTGGTTTAATTTCAGATAGCTATCGATTCGACCAAATAGCTATTGACAAGCAGAGTGGAGTTGATATGATGTCTTTCAAGGTTATACGCCGTTGTTCTATCCCCTGCCGGGGAGCATAGCTGGGGAGGGTTTAATTTGATCAGCAGCTTGCATTCCCTCAAGTTATAAAAAATTGCTAAAGCGCTTTTTCGAACCCTGTTGCTGACACGGCAACCGGGTTTTTTTTTACAGGAACGGATCACTAAAGATCCACTGGGCCAATTCCGCATGAAAAAAAAGCGCACCGGTAATAAGGATATCGTTGAAGTTGACGGCATCGGATTAATCCGCCTAAAACGCAGCCGCAGAGCCCGCAACATGAACCTCACCGTAAAACCGTTCAGCGGGGTGGGGGTGACGATACCGAGCGGGGTGTCCCTCAAACAGGTCGAACAATTTGTGGTATCCAAGACAGACTGGATCGCCAAACACCTGGCGCAGGCCAGACAATTGGAAAAAAGACGGCTGCACGCGGCCAGCGTGATCGAAGAGACAGATGCCGGGAAAGCCCGAAAATTTCTGGTGCAAAAACTCATGACCCTGGCGGAGCAACATGGGTTCAAGGTCGGCAACGTGTCGGTCCGCAAACAGAAAACGCGCTGGGGAAGTTGTTCTGTCAATAACAATATCAGTTTGAACATTAATTTGATTCATCTGCCGCAGCAGCTCATGACTTACGTCATCCTTCACGAACTTCTGCATACCCGCTTAAAAAATCATGGTCGGCAGTTCTGGAGAGAATTGGACGATTTGGTCGGTGACGCCCGAATGCTGCGATCCCGGCTCAATGAGTACAGCTATCTGTTGCTTAAAATTTGAGCGCCAAAAGGAATTTGTTTCGACAGGGGCGCGGTGCTGTGACAGCACCGTCGCTGCGGGGAGTGGCATGCCGAAGCGGAACAAACTGATCTTCATCACCCTCTTTTTTTCGATTTTTTCCACTATCACCGGTGTCGGCATTGTGGTTCCGCTTCTCCCGGTTTACGCCCGCAACCTGGGCGCCGGCGGCCTTTACATCGGGTTGATCTTCGGTGCTTTTTCACTATCCCGGGTTTTCTTTTTGCCGTATTTCGGCCGGTTATCAGACAGGAAAGGCCGCAAACCATTGATTGTTATCGGTTTGCTGGCTTACACCATCGTCTCCGTCGCATTTCTGCTGTCCAACACCATCGGCTCCCTCATCCTGATACGGCTCGTCCAAGGCATCGCCTCGGCAATGTTGATGCCGGTTATCCAGGCCTATGTCGGTGATATCACCCCAGCCGGGCGCGAGGGTTTTACGATGGGCCTTTTCAATATGTCGATCTTTTTCGGCTTGAGTCTCGGCCCGGTTCTGGGGGGTCTGATACATGATCGGTTCAGTCTGGATGCAGCCTTTTGGGGAATGGGAGGCCTGTCTCTCATCGGCTTTTTGTTAAGCCTCGTTTTTTTGCCACCGATTCGTTCCGAAAGAGTGGTTAGGCGGGGAAAACAGCCGGCCGGATGGAAACAACTGGTTCGGAACCGTGAGATCGCCGGGCTCTTTTTTTTTCGATTTGCCTACACCGCCTGTATCGGCATCATCTGGGGCTTCTTGCCGGTTCTGGCGGACGCCGAACTGTCATTGTCCAGCACCACCATCGGTTTTCTGGTGATGCTGGGAATTTTCGTCAGCGGCATCATCCAATTGCCGATGGGGTATGTGGCCGACCACCTCAACAAGAAGGCGATGGTCATCTTCGGGGGTGCACTGGTCAGCGGTGCCATTTTGTCTTACTTATGGGCTGATCACGTCTCGGAAATGGTTCTGGCCAGCGTCATGTTCGGTGTCGGAGGGGGGATCTGCATGCCGGCGCTCATGGCGACCGCGGTCCTCATTGGCGACAAAACCGAGGCCATGGGGTCCGTAATGGCGCTCCTGACGGTGGCCCATAGCATGGGAATACTGGCCGGATCGATGCTGGCAGGGGTGATGATGGATCTCTTTCGACTGCGGGCAGCGTTCCCTCTGGGCACTGCGCTGATGCTGGCCGGCATCGTCGCGTTTATCTATGCCACCCGGTTCCGTCAGGAGCCGCCGACCAGCGGCGCACCCGGGCAGGTGGCCTGAAAAACGTCCGGCCTGCCGGCTGAATCGAAGGGAGTGACATAAGGAGTCTAATTGAGAAAACGAGGCCAAATCCATGGGAGAAGGGCGTCGAATTGATTGACAACCGCTCTATCAGAATTAATTTTAAGATCATCTCAAGAGCGTCAAAATTCATCGGATGATACCGTCATCCTGTTTGGAAGTCGAGAGATTATGGCAGAAAAACGTGATTACTACGAAATTCTCGGATTAAATCGGCGTGCAAACGAAACAGAGATCAAGGCCGCATATCGTAAACTCGCCTTGAAATTTCATCCTGACAGAAATCCAGGCAATAAAGACGCTGAGGAAAAGTTCAAGGCGGCCGCCGAGGCGTACGAAGTTCTGCGCGATCCACAGAAGCGATCGATATATGATCAATTCGGCCATGCCGGCCTTGAAGGAACCGGATTTTCGGGTTTTGGTGGGTTTGAAGATATTTTTTCGAGCTTCGGAGATATTTTTGAAGACTTTTTCGGCATCGGCGGCAGCCGCCGATCCAGAAGCCGCACGCAGCGTGGAGCAGACCTGCGATACGACATGAAGCTCAGCTTTATGGAGGCGGCATTCGGGACCGAAACCGCAATCGAGGTAGAAAAATCAGAAGCCTGCCAAAACTGCCACGGCAGCGGCAGCGCACCGGGAACGACACCGGAAACCTGCAGCCAGTGCCGTGGGACCGGCCAGGTCTCCCGCTCCCAGGGTTTTTTCACAGTCCGCACCACCTGTCATGTCTGCCGGGGTTCAGGCC
>JARFQH010000377.1 GCA_029287875.1 Desulfobacteraceae bacterium
TGCTGGTGCGCCTTCCCGAAGACGGATAAGGGTCCCAGCAAAAAATAATTCCACATCTTGCTTGTCTTTTGGCCCGTCTACTGCTTTACAGCCAGCGACACGTATCTCGATATGCGTCGCTGGCTGTGCCTTGTAGACGAACCCAAATCCGGCGCAATCTTGTGGAATTATTTCTTACCGTGACCCTAACCTGTTTTTACATATCCATTTTGAAGAACTGCTCCGGTTCAGTCGCCACTCCCGGTCGGGGTGCGTATTCCGTGGGTACCGTCCCCTCCTTGAAACATTCAAAAATCGTTTTGGAAGACTCGGCGACCGGCAGCAAGCCGGTCGTGGCATCGATCTGGGTGAACACCACGCCCTCGGGCACTTCAAAAACCTGCGCTGGCTTGTCGGCCAGAATCCGCTCCATGAAATCGACCCAGATCGGGCTGGCGGCCTTGGAACCGGTTTCAAACTTCCCGAGGGAAGCCTCCTCGTCAAAGCCGACCCACACGCCGGCCGTGTATTCCGGTGTAAACCCCATGAACCAGGCGTCATAGAGGTCGTTGGTGGTTCCGGTTTTACCGGCCACCGGGCGGTTGAGCGCTTTGGCGCGCCAGCCGGTGCCGTTCTGGACCACACCTTCGAGCAGGCTGGTCATAATGAAGGCCGTGCTGGGGTCGATCACCATTTCTTTGGCAGGGGTGAACTTTTCGAGTTCATTGCCGTTGCGATCGAGCACGCGTGTCACGAAGCAGGGGGTTACCCGAAAACCGTGGTTGGTGAACACGGAGTAGGCGCTGACCAATTCGAGGAGAGAAACACCGGATGACCCCAGAGCCAACGACAAATCCCGGTTCAGGGTCGAGGTGATTCCCAGCTTATGAGCGTAATCCATGACATAGTCGATGCCGATATCCTGTAGTATTTTGATGGTGATGACGTTTCTGGATTTTGCCAGCGCCTGTCTCAGCAGGGTGGGTCCGTAGAATTTTTTGCCGTAATTCCTCGGTTTCCACTTGAAGTCCTGCTCCCTGTCTTTGAACACGATCGGCGAATCGATGACGACCGTTGCCGGCGTGTATCCTTTGTCGATTGCAGCGGCATAAATGATCGGCTTGAAGGCCGAACCGGGTTGGCGGCGGGATTGCAGGGCCCGATTGAACTGAGTTTCCCGGAAGTCGCGTCCGCCGACCATGCTCTTGACGTTGCCGGTTTCAGCCTCGAGGCACAAGAGCGCCCCCTGAGCTTTGGGGACCTGCTCCAGCGCCAGGTTCCACAGATCGGAACCCTCACGCCTTTCTTTTAAACGCACCAGAACCACGTCACCGCTTTGCAAGGCGTCACCGGGCTTTTTGATCATCTTGGCGTGATAAGCGACTTCGGGGTTGGGTTTCCGGGCCCAGCCCATGTCTGCGATGTCGATAATTCCCTGTCCACCCCCCATGCGAACGGCAACGGTTTTCTCGCCATCGCTCACCTGAACGACGACGCCTGTTACCGTCTGCCCTGCTTCCGGAACGGTTTCGGCCCACTGTTTCTGGAGATCCTGCACGTAGGTTTCAATGGCTTCAGGCGCGAGATGTTGAAGCGGTCCGCGGTACCCCTGACGTTTGTCCAGGGCCAACAACCCATTTTCGACCTCTTTCCGCGCGATCCTCTGCATGCCGATATTGACGGCGGTGTAAATTTGCAAGCCTTCGTTATAGAGCGCCTCGGTACCGTACTTCTTTTCGACATACTGGCGCACGTATTCCGTATAATAGGGCACCTCCTCAATATACAAGTTGCGCCGCGGCCTGATGTCCAGCTTGGTGTTGATGGCCTCCGTGGCCTCGATATTGGTGATGTAGCCCTCTTCGACCAGTCGGTTAAGGACATAGATTTGACGTTGCTTGGCCCGATCCGGATACCTGAAGGGGGAATACCGGCTGGGCGCCTGGGGCAGACCGGCCAGCATGGCACATTCGGCAAGGTTCATATCGCGCGCGGTTTTACCGAAGTAGTTTTCGGCTGCCGCTTCCACGCCGTAAGCACCGTGTCCCAAATAGATCTGATTGAGATATAGATAAAGAATGTCTTCTTTATTCAAGGCCTTTTCAATCCGGTAGGCCAGTATGGCCTCTTTCATCTTGCGGGTGTAGCTTCTTTCCGGTGTCAGCAAAAAGGATTTTGTCACCTGCTGGGTGATGGTGCTGCCGCCCTGTACGATGCTGCCGGCTTCGATATTTTTAATAAAGGCCCGCGTGATGCTCAGAAGATCGATCCCCTGGTGCGTGTAAAAGCGGGAGTCTTCGGCGGCGACAAAAGCCTTGATCAGCATATCGGGGATTTCGGTCAACGGCACGACAATTCGCCTCTCATTGAAAAACTCCCCGATCTTGCGGCCGTCGTCGGCATAGACAGTCGAGATGATGGGCGGGTGATAATCTTTGAGGGTTGTAATCTTCGGCAAATCTCGGCTGATGTAATAGTAGAGACCCACAGCACCGAGGCCGCCCGTCAGCGTGCAAATCAATACGAACAGCAGAAAGATGCGAAAAAATATACGCCCGACCCGATGCTTTTTTCTTTTTTTCAAAATATCGTTGGTTCGTTTTGGTTTTGCCATATGGACTCTTAGATGTTCAAGACGCCGCGGCGCGCTTTATATCAACGAGAATGCCGACCGAGACGTTGGAGGAGTTTGTGCAAAAAAGCGGCGGTTCGGTTCCGGTATTATCCTGGCATTCGTCTATCAGATTTTCGCGGATGAAGCAAGCCATCGCTTTACGGAGAAGGAAAAAATAAATTGACTTTCATAACAGTTATCGCTACTTGAATTAGTTTATCAAAAAAGCGCCGCAGGGCAAAGTACTAAAGGCTTTAAGATTACGTTTTTGGCAAGGCCAGAGGAAAAGGCGGTATTGTAATACAGCCGACGACCGATAATGCAGTCCAAAACCTTTTTCTTAAAGCCTGTAACTGGCGTGACGGCTTGCCGCCGCCAAGACAGGTCAACCAATGGACGAACCGATGGTGACACTCGCTTTTGACAAAGCAAAAGGCCTTATACCGGCCATTGCCCAGGATGAAAGCACCGGTGAGGTGCTCATGCTGGCTTACATGAACCGCGACGCATGGGAAATGACGCTGAAAACCGGCCAGGCGACCTATTACAGCCGCAGCCGTCGTAAGCTTTGGGTCAAAGGGGGGACATCCGGTCATCTGCAACTGGTGAAGGAGATTCGCATCGATTGCGATGCCGACACGGTATTGCTCAAAGTGGAACAGGTCGGTGGTGCCGCCTGCCACACCGGTCACAGGAGCTGTTTTCACTTAAAAGTCGTCGACGACAGGGGAGCGACCGAAATTGTCGGCGCACCTGTTTTTGATCCCGAGGAGGTCTACAAAAAATGAAGCAGCGGTTGAAACTGGGGATTCCCAAAGGGAGTCTCCAGAGTGCGACGATAGCGCTCTTTAAAAGATCGGGCTGGAAAATTAATGTAAACGGCCGAAGCTACTTTCCCGAGATTAACGACGATTCGATCGAATGCGCCATCTGTCGGGCCCAGGAAATGTCGCGTTACGTGGAAAAAGGCACACTCGATGCCGGCCTGACAGGCAAAGACTGGATCGCGGAGAACGGCTCCGATGTCCGGGTGGTGGAAGACCTGATCTATTCGAAAGTCAGTGCCCGGCCGGCCCGCTGGGTACTGGCGGTGCCCTATGACTCCGGGATCGAAAAAATCGAGGACCTGGAGGGGTGCAAGATCGCCACCGAATTGCTCAAGTTCACCGAGCGCTTCTTTGCCGAGCGCAACATCAACGTGACGGTCGAGTTCTCCTGGGGGGCCACCGAAGCCAAGGTCGTGTCCGGGCTGGCCGATGCGATTGTCGAGGTGACCGAAACCGGCAGTACCATCAAGGCCCACGGTCTTCGCATTATCCATGAACTCATGCTGACCAATACCCAGTTGATTGTCAATCACGACGCTTGGAAGGATGCCGAAAAGCGAACCAAGGTCGAACAGATCGCTCTGCTGTTGAAAGGCGCCCTGCTCGGAGAAAAACTGGTGGGCCTTAAAATGAACGTACCCGAGAAGCAGATCGAAGCGGTAGTGGCGCTCCTGCCGAGCCTGAATGCCCCCACGGTGGCGCACCTGTACAATTCGAACTGGTTTTCGATTGAAATCGTCGTCGATTCCGGCGTGGTGAGGGACCTCATCCCACAACTCCTGAAAGCCGGCGCCGAAGGCATCATAGAGTATCCGCTCAACAAGGTTGTCTAAATTGTCGGATCGCCCCCCCGGTCGGGATGCATTTCGGCGGGTTGATCTATCAGTGTTTAACACGAAAATAGAAATAGAATAAGACCCGCAAATAGAAACTTGAAACTCGAAACTCAGAATCCGGAACCAGTGGTGGCTTAAGGGCCATGAGTGTTTAGTACAAAAATACGAATTTCGGATTTGGTCATTCCCTCAAGGAGGGTGCCGTGGTTGCCAAACGTACCGAAAACATCACCTCTTTTATCGTCATGGATGTCCTCGAAAAGGCGCATGAACTGGAGCGCGAAGGCGTCAATGTCGTCCACCTGGAAGTGGGCGAACCGGATTTCGACACGCCGCCGTGTGTCAAGGCCGCCGCCTGCAAAGCGCTCGATGACGGTCACACGCATTACACACACAGCCTCGGACTGCGCGAACTCAGGGAAACCATCTGCCACTATTATCGTGAACACTACGGCGTGGCGATCAGTGCCGATCAAATCATTGTGACATCCGGCACCTCACCGGCCATGCTGCTTCTCTTCGCCGCCCTGCTCGACCCGGGCGACCAGGTGATTATTTCCGATCCACACTACGCCTGCTATCCGAATTTCATCCGTTTTGTGGAGGGGGAACCGGTCTGCATCCCTGTTTTCGAAGAAGATGGATTTCAATTCCGACCCGACGCTATCCGTCAGAAAATCACGGCCCGCACGCAGGCCATTTTCATCAACTCCCCATCCAATCCTACCGGCAACCTCCTGTCAGCCGAGCGCATGCAGGAAATCGCCGCGATGAGGCCATGGATCGTATCGGATGAAATCTACCATGGCCTGGTCTATGAGGGTCAAGAGCATTCGATCCTGGAGTACACCGACACGGCTTTCGTTCTGAACGGTTTTTCAAAACTCTATGCCATGACCGGTCTCAGGCTCGGCTATCTGATTGCCCCCAAGCCATTTGTCCGGCCGATACAGAAGCTCCATCAAAATTTTTTCATATCCGCCAATTCAATGATTCAACGGGCGGGGATAGCTGCTTTGACGCAGGCCGGCGCCGACGTGGCGCGGATGAAAGCCGTCTACAACGATCGACGTAAGTTCATGCTTGCGCGTCTGAAAGCGATGGGCTTCGGCATCACGGTTGAGCCGACTGGGGCTTTTTACGTTTTCGCCAATGCCAGGCACCTGTCGAACAACTCCTATGAACTGGCCTTCGACATCCTGGCCAAGGCCCACGTGGGCGTGACACCCGGCATCGATTTCGGCCAGAACGGAGAAGGATATTTGCGGTTCTCCTATGCGAATTCCATGGAGAATATCGGTGAAGGGATGGATCGGTTGGAGGCGTACTTGAAACGGAAATAGTAATGATCATCAAATCCGCCGAATTTATAAAAAGTGCCGCTAAATCCTCTCACTATCCACCGGCCCGGCTGCCGGAAATTGTCTTTGCCGGACGGTCCAACGTCGGTAAATCCTCTCTGATCAACATCCTGGTGAATCGCAAGCGGTTAGCCAAAACCAGTTCGACCCCGGGGCGCACTCAATTGATCAACTTCTTCGAGATCAACGCAGAGCTTGTTTTTGTCGACATTCCCGGATTCGGCTATGCCAAGGTGCCCGAAGCTGTTCGACGGAGTTGGGCTCCGATGATCGAAACGTATCTTGCCACGCGCCGGACCCTGAAAGCGCTGGTTCTGATCATGGACAGTCGCCGAACGCCGGGTCCTGAAGAATCGGCCGTCGTCAATTGGCTCAACCGGCACCAAATTGCCACCGTGTTGGCGTTGACGAAGATCGACAAACTTTCGCGTTCACGGCATCTGGATTGCGCACGCAGCGCCGCGGCGGCCTTACAAGTGCCGCAAGGGGATATCATTTTGTTTTCGGCCAAAACCCGGCAGGGTCGCGAAGAATTGTGGCACCGGATAGAAAGGTTGATTGCGCCGGTTCAAGCTAATTCCAGAGACGATTAGAAATTTAGTCGCATTTATTCTGTTTAACTGACAAAACTGACCTAATCGACTCAACTGACACAACTGTTTTCACAAATGACAGATCACCCTTCAGACTCAACGCCCTCCCGCTTCAGATCAGGTTTTGTGGCCATCCTCGGAGCGCCCAACGCCGGCAAGTCGACCTTGTTGAACCGCATCCTCGGACAGAAGATTTCGATTACCTCTAAAAAACCGCAGACGACCCGGAACCGCATTCTGGGCATTCTGAACCGGCCATCGGCCCAGCTCGTTTTTATCGATACGCCGGGTGTGCACAAGGCCACCGACCCTTTTAACATCCGCATTGTCGAAACGGCCTTGTCGAGTTTGGGAGACGTAGATGTCATATTGGTCATCATCGATGTGGCCCGGTCGGATCCCGTGTCCGAAGGGCTGATGGTTGAAAAGATCAAAACCGGCAAGAAGCCGGTTGTTCTGGCATTGAACAAGATCGATTTGATCCCGAAGACCGAACTGCTGCCGATCATTGATCGCTGGTCAATGGTGACCTCTTTTAGCGACATCGTACCGATCTCCGCCGAAAAGGGCACTCAGGTGGACCGGCTGCTCACATCTCTGGAGAGCCTTCTGCGCTTTGGCCCGCCGTTTTTTCCAGACGACATCGTGACCGATCTTCCGGAACGCTTCATCGCCGCCGAGATGATCCGTGAAAAGGTATTTCGTCTCACCGGAGAGGAGATTCCGTATGCCACGGCGGTGACAGTCGAGGCCTTCAAAGAGGAAAAAAAAGGCAGCCTTGTGCGGATTCACGCCACCATTCACGTAGAGCGCGATTCGCAGAAAGGCATCATCATCGGGAAAGGTGGCCGCATGTTGAAGTCGATCGGTGAGGCATCTCGCCGGGAGATCGAGCGGCTTCTCGGCGTAAAGGTTTTTCTGAAACTCTTTGTCAGGGTACAGAAAAATTGGAGCAAGGATACGCGGGCCCTCAGAAAGTTCGGGTATTGACGGCCAATGATATTATCGTTTCATCCTCTTTTTGCGGCGGATCGTCAGATTATCTGCGCCGGGCGTGCGCCGGGTCCGGATGAACGACGGGCGATTTCGGCGGCCACAGCGGTCATTCTGCCCCAGGCGTGTCGGCAGGATCTCTATGATATGGTGCGCGAGAATTGCGCCTTGTATTTCCCCAATTATGATGCCCGTTTTGCCTATCCCGGGAAAACCGGACAACTTATACTCTTCAAAAGAGCCGGTGTGCCGCACCCCAGGACCACCTCTTTCAGCGATACACGGGCCTTTAACCGGCAATGCCGGCGGATACCGGATGATCTTCCGTTCGGATTTCCCTGCGTGTTTAAATTCGACTGGGGCGGTGAGGGTGAAACCGTGTTTCCGGTGGACTCCGACTCGCGTCTGAAAGAGTTTTTGTGCACGGCCTCGGCTTTCGAGCAGACGGGTCAGAGCGGTTTTCTGCTTCAGGAAATGATCCCGGCCGGGAACCGCAGCCTTCGCGTGGCGGTCATCGGTCGGCGATTTGTTGCCTATTGGCGGGTGCAACCGGACCGGCAGAAGTGGTATGCCAATCTGGCGCACGGTGGGCAAATCGATTTCATGGCCGATCCCGAGCTTCGGAAGATGGCCGTGTCTGCCGTCAGTAATTTTTGCCGATTTACCCGTATCGATCTGGCGGGTTTCGACCTGCTCTTTCCTGAAAGGGCCGCATCGGCAACCCCCTTCTTTCTGGAGATCAACTACTTTTTTGGCCGGCGAGGGTTAGGGGGCTCGGAAGCCTATTACCGCATCCTGGATCAGGAGATGAACAGCTGGCTCCGCCGAAACGGTTTGGAGGCAATGCGGGCCGACAGCTGATGATCATTATTTGTTCGGCCATTCCGCCGAGAGCAGACCGGTGGGCGAAGATAAAAAAGAAAGGTGCCATGAAAGAGTTGCTTAGCCGGGTTCAGGTCAACGTTCCCTTCACTATGCTGTGGGATCGATACGCGGAAAATTTTTTATCCCGCGGCCTGAATCCTGAAATCGGTATCGATGCCGCTGCACTGGACCGTTTCTCTGCGACCGAATTCGGCGAGATGGCCGCACGGATCAGGGACCGCGGATTGACGATCACGCTGCACGGCCCGTTCAGCGACATGTCGGCCGGTTCGATCGACCCGCAGATTCGTGCTGTAACGCGCCACCGCTTCGAGCAGCTGCTCGAAGCGGCGAGGCTGTTCAGCCCCAAAACCGTGGTGTGCCATGCCGGTTATGATTGGAAGCGCTATGCCTACCTGCTCGAAGAGTGGCTGCAGAACAGCGTCGATATGTGGCGCTGGCTGGCGCAGCGCCTGAATTTGCTCGGATGCCGCCTGATGCTTGAAAACGTATATGAAAACGGCCCCGAAGAACTCCTGCCTCTATTCGAAAACTTAGCCCCTCAGGGTGTCGGCTTCTGTCTGGACACCGGACACCAGGCGGCATTCGGGCGGGCCCCGCTGGCAGCTTGGCTCGACATCCTGGGCCGGCATCTGGGTCAGGTGCATCTGCATGACAATCACGGGCTGCGGGACGATCACCTCGCCTTGGGCCAGGGGACAATCGACTTCCAATACCTTCTCACACGCTTGAAAGATCTCAGCGACACCCCTCCGGTCGTTACTCTCGAACCGCATACCGAAGAGGCCCTCGAGCCGAGCCTGGCGCACCTGACGGCTATCTGGCCATGGTAGAACAGACACTTCTTATAGAATTAAAGCCGTGAATAAGGTGGCGCTCGCACCTTAAGAAGCCGGAACCCGCGAGTAGAAACTCGAAACTCGAAACTCATTCACATTTTTGCCTCGGATACTTTCGGCAGAACGCATCGAAGTCCTCTGTGGTGAAGATTTCGGCAAAGCGGCGACCATCGGTGCTCCGTTTTTTGTAAAAGCTCAGGCAGTCTGCGACGATCTGCAGTACCTCATCTTCGGTGTATATCCCCGGCAGTTCTCTGGCCAGGCGGGGATGGCGACCGAGTTTTCCACCCAACTGGACCCGGAAGCCCCGACAGGAACTCTGAAGGGCGCCGGACGGGCACACGGCGGCACACCGACCGCAGTTCAGGCACCGCCGGTAATCAATCGAGGGGGACGGATCATTTCCCTTTAAAACGATAGCCTCTTCACTGCAGGCCTCGACACAGGCCGCGCAATTTGTGCAGGACGCATCGCCGGATTCAGGGACTGCAGCGCCGATGATGCCGATGTCTTTGATCTGGGGCTGTGAGCAGGCATTGGGGCAATCCGCCAGGCTGACCCTGAATTCATGGTGATATTTGAGATCGCCCTTCACCGACTGTTTTAAAAAACTGAGAAGATCCGCTTTCTGCAGGCGCGTTTCAATCCGGGCCACCAGTTGATCTCCGACTACGGCACGGTTCGGACAGCCGCTGGGGCCGAAGCAGGTCTCAACCCGGTACCCCTGGATGTCCGCTTGGTGACCGGCCAGAAACCGTTTCTGGGTGGCCTTGACCTCTGCCGGAGAGACCACCGGCTTTCCCGCCTCTCGGGCTTCCTTTTCAACCCGCGCGCGCACTTTTTTTCGGACGAAGAAGGGTACTTTTTTCAAAAGTTCTTCTGCTTCTGCGGTCCACTTCATGACGAGATCCAATTAGAACCGATTTCCCACTTAATAATAAGGCCCGGATGCTAATGACCCCACGGCAGACTGTCAAGCGTCGGAGCAGCTTTCAGGAGCCAGAGGCCCGACTCGTCAAATAGAAAATAATGACAATGCTGCCTTTTGTTTGCCCCCGATGACAACCTGGCAGACAACCAATGCAAATTTAAGCTGCATTAATTGATTGGCGCCCCAAACCGGGTTCAGCGCAGGCAGACGATTTCGGTGCAACGATTCTGGACGGCGACCTCGAACCGGGTGAGGGTGCCGGTCAAGGCCGGAGCGATGGCGTTCAGGGCCGTGTCGGGTGTGTTGTTGGTTTCACTGAGGTGGGCCAGGATCACGTGTTCGAGGTCGGCATGGGCGACCTCACATAACAGTTGCCTGGAATCGGTGTTGGAGAGGTGCCCCAACCGGCTCTGAATACGCTGTTTCAAAGGCCAGGGGTAGGGCCCGTCGATCAGCATGCGGGTATCGTGATTGGCTTCCAGGATCAATGCCCGGCAGCCCTTCAGGTGTTCTGTGACCATTGCGGTCACCACACCCAAATCGGTTGCAAGGCCTATTTTAATGCCGTTCGTTTGAACGGTGAATCCGGCCGGATCTTCCGCATCGTGGGACAGGGAAAAGGGGTGGATGTGAAGGTTGTCGATGTGAAATACGGTGCCGCAATCAAAGGTGTTCACACAGTGAAGCCGGCCGATTCGTTTCGCCGCGCCGGCGGTTTTGCGGTTGAGATAGACCGGCAGGCGGTAGCGCCGTGACAGCACGCCGACGCCGTTTATGTGATCGGCGTGTTCGTGTGAGACGATGATGGCTTGAAGTCGGTCCGGCGCAAGGCCACGCGACCCGAGACGGCGTTCGATTTCGACGCCGGAAAGACCCGCATCGATCAGGAAAGCGGTTTGACCGTCAGAGACATGGATGGCATTGCCCTTGCTGCCGCTGGCCAGCACGCAGACGGCCAGTTTGACAGCAGGTTCCGAGGCGGCTGCATTGGTCGAGGGCTCATCTGTAAACATATGATCTACCGATTATTTTCCGGTGTGTCCGAACCCGCCGTAGTTGCGGCCGGTTTCTTCGAGTGATTCGACGACCGTGATAAGGGGCTGGCAAACCGAGTGGATGACCATCTGCGCCACTCGGTCGCCGCGCCAGAAGGTGTAGGGTGATTTGCCGAAGTTGATGGCGGCGATCTTGATTTCGCCGCGGTAGTCGGCATCTTATCTTAACTTTAAAATTTTATGAAAATAACGTAAACAACAAATAATTAAAAGACAAAAAATAACGTTGTTAAC
>JARFQH010000380.1 GCA_029287875.1 Desulfobacteraceae bacterium
ACCGACTGGGCCAGGTAAAGCACGATGCCGATCGAGCCGCCGAACTGCAGCCCTAATGTTCGGGATATCAGGTAGTAATCACCACCGCCTTTGACCCGCAGGTTGGTGGCGATGGCCGACAGCGAAAACGAGGTCAGCACCGATATGCCGTTGGCCAAGGCCAGGATCAACAGAGCCCGCCCCAGTCCGGCGCTGCCCACCACGTAACCGAGCCGCAAAAAGAGAATTATGCCGAGGATGGTCAGGATGCTGGGAGTAAACACGCCGGCGAAGGTGCCGAGCGTGCCGGTCTGCTGTTTCTTTATGCTTGCTTTAGTGAACTCGGATCTCGTCATTGACGTTAAACAGCTATTCCCCAATGCAGGCCTTCGGCCGCAATTAAATCAGTATTCATCACCAGCCTCTGGTCGTGAGCGACCACTCTGATCAAGAAAGAAACTGTGCGATTTTGGCGTAGTTTCATGCAAGCACTGCCTCTGCCTCAAACATCCAGTTTGATTGAAGAGGAAACTATTAAGTTTTGGTGGAAAATTCTAAATCGCAAATAACAAATAACAAATAACAAATAAATTACAATGACCAAAATTCAAAATGTCAAACCTGTTTGGGTCATTGGATATTGGTATTTGGAATTGCATTGGTATTTGGTGCTTGGAATTTGATATTTATATAGCAGGTTTATTCTATATTATCGGCAATCTCTTTATTCGTAACACGAAAGTCACTAATCGGAGAAGCGTGCCACCAAAGCTTCCAGGTAGCGCGACTTGACCTGCTTGGTGGCCATGGCTTTATCTACAGGAGGCAACCGAAGGATAGCGCCAAGCACGGCCGCAAGCGCCCGATGGTGCCACAGTACCTGATTGTCAAAGATCAGGTTCTGCAGCTTGCCGCGCTCGATGGCCATTACCACCGCCCGATGGATTCCGTTCAACGGCGTGATTACCCGTTGAGACCGCGGCGCCAGTGCAATGCTGGCGCTTTTCGTGCAGGCCCGAACGCATACCCCACAGCCGAGGCAACGCGATTCGTCGAGGCGGGCCAACTTTTTAAGGGGGCGCTTCGGGTCATTGGCCGACACCAGCGTCATGGCTTCTACCGGGCAAACGGCTGCACATTTGCCGCAACCGTTGCAGGTTTTCTCCTCTACGATCGGCAAAAAGTTCGAGGTGTGAATCGGGTGCATGACGGCAAAACGCCGTGCGGCGATCATCGCCTCACAGCAGCACCCACAGCAGTTGCAGATAAAGTTGACCTTTTGGCGTACGTTTTCGCCGAACTGAACCAGGTTGTTCTCATAGGCTTTGGCCAAAAGTGCCATCCCTTCGGAGACCTCGACCGCCCGGGCGTGACCATGTCGAATAAGGGATTCGGCCGTGGTGTTGAACGTCATGCAGATATTCATGGGGGCTTCGCAGGCCCGACCCACATGCATCATCTTGTGGCGGCAGTAACACATGCTGATTCCCCGGTAGGACGCGCTTTGGACCACTTCACTGGCCCGCTCGTAATCGAGAACATGCAGGGAAATGCCATCCGAGAGGGCCGGTTCATGGACAAAGGCGCGCCCAAGCTGGGTCTGGCCATTGGTAAACAGTTCCCGGATAAAATCTTCCTCGACATTCAGATATTCATAGAAAAGTTCTGCGAGCAGCTTCTGATCTAAGTCGTGGCGGACACGCATCATCGAAAATTCGAAAAACCCGGCCATGGGCGGCGGCAGCACGTAACGGGTTTCTCCGGCCACGTCGAAGTCCACCAACAAGGCCTTGTCCGCCAGCCTATCCAGGAACGTGTGCGCTCTGCTTTCGGGAATTCGCCAGATGCGAGCGGCACGCTTTGCCGTAAATGGCTTTATGGGCAGCAGCGAGACCAGTTCGGCCTCTGTTTTTTCGAAGAGAATCATCAGGATCTTCGTGAGCAAAGCTGAGGGGTGTGCGCCCTGGGGAAATAGGTTAAGGCGTTCGGTGAGGCGCTGGTATGCAAATTGGGCGGCGATGTGGGCCATGTTTTTCTCCTAACGTGTGCCCATCCGCGATTTCAGGATAAGTACTGATCAGTTTCCGATCCGGAAATGCAGCGTGCTATTGGGTCCCGATAAAGAAAGGTCGAAAGCGGCCTGGGCTCCATTTCAAGGCCTGGTCGATCTCACCGAGAAGCCGGCCCTTGTCTGAGGGCAAATTCCCCGACAGATCCAGGTAAGATGTCCTCGCAGATTTCTGTCACAGGCCTTACCGGGTGTAACGGTCCTTTTTTGTAAACCATACAGAAGGTGCACTTGTTGTGCGGACACCCCACCGTAGCCTGAATCAATAGGCTGTCGGCTTCACTCGGTGGCCGGTATATGGGACCTACATAATGCAGGAGATAATTTCCTTGAAAGGCAGTAGGTTTGCTCGATACCGTATGCAAAATGCATGATACCTCCGAACCTCACGAACCCGATCCATCAATTTGAGTTTCGGATTTGGGCTAAATCTTGACTTGTTTTCCATGTCCAATTCGATAATTATATAATTAATGGAAAAATAAAAGATAAATAATCACAACTGTAAATGGTTTTCCATATTTTTTCTCGATATTCAAATAAGCGGAAAATCGCAACATCTATTACGTTTAATATCATGGAAAGTTTCCACTTATTTACACTGTTAGCCTATGAGAGACGATGCTATGGCAATTAAATTTAGCGATATCGAACACGCATTTTTTTATGTTAGTTCTGCACCAATGACGGCAAAAACTGCGATCTTGTGCAAAGAAACCGGTGAAATATTTTATGCCTCAGATTATGATGATGAGAATCAAATACCCGAAGAGATATATTTTCGCGAGGATTGCATAGAGATTCCGCACAGAAATGATTTAGATTTGGGAAGAAACCTTGTTTTTGAATTTGTTGAGCAGTATATGCCAGAAGATTTTGAGAGGGTCCGGGAAATACTTAGAAGAAAAGGGGCATACGGAAAATACAAGGATTTACTCGAAGATCGGAACATTTTACAAAAGTGGTATGACTTTGAGAATGCAAGGCAAACGGAAACTCTCAGAGAATGGTGTGAAGATAACGAAATCGCACTGAACGGCTAACAATCGGCTGGAGAAGGCCGCTCCTTACATCGCGCCTCTCAGCCACAGCGTTATGCTGCGTATCTGCTTTCGATAGTCAGCTCCTTTCCAGGGCATTTTAGAGCAGATTTATCCGCTTTCAAGAAATTGTGAGGCATAGGCTTTAAGATAAAAATTTTGGGCAGTGTTATCGGTTGTCGGCGTATTACACAATACAGCCTCATCTCTTTGCCCTTGCCAAAACCTTTATCTTAAAACCTATAGAATCATGAACGAGGAGAAACCATGACAATTGAAATAATAAGAAAAGTTCTGGCCTGGTGCGCTGTGATGAATATCGGGCTGCTGGTGTGGTGGTTTATACTTTTCGTGCTCGCCCATGATTGGATGTATCGCCTCCACAGCAAATGGTTCAACATTTCTGTTGAAACCTTCGATGCTATCCACTATGCGGGAATGGCCTTTTTTAAGATGGGGACATTACTTTTCATCCTGATTCCCTATTTTGCTCTTCATATCGTCGGGTGATTTCGCGTACGTCGTCAGTTGAGTCTTTGCCGATTTACGCTATGTTGTGCTGCGGCAGAATTTTCAATGGGCTTAGGGCTCACTCAATGTCATTATGACTGCGAAGCAAATACATATTGCACTCGCGCGCCTGGGCGATCCCGACATCGCCGCTCACTCCGGGCGTTTTTTCAAGACCGGGAAAGGAGAATATGGCGAAGGAGACAGATATCTGGGTATCCGGGTACCGGTTTTAAGACGAAAGGGCAAAGAATTTAAAAACACGCCTCTTCCGGAAATCATGCGTGTTCTCAATTCTTCCTTCCATGAAGAACGCTTGCTGGCGCTTTTCATGCTGGTGCATAAATTCGCAAAGGGAGGAGCAAACGAAAAAAAAGAAATCTACGAGCTGTATTTAAGGCACACCAAGTATATCAATAACTGGGATTTGGTGGACAGTTCCGCCGGTCATATCGTTGGTGCTTACCTGGCGGATAAAGACAAAAAACCGATCTACCGCATGGCCGAATCAATAAACCTGTGGGAGCTTCGGATCGCCATCATGTCGACCTTCCCGATGATAAGAGCAAACGATTTCACGGCAACCCTTGCGGTTTCACGTCTCCTATTGAAAGATGATGAAGATCTCATTCACAAAGCGGTTGGATGGATGCTCAAAGAGATCGGGAAGCGCGACCTGCCGGTCGAAGAAAGATTTCTGAAGAAGCACTACAAAGACATGCCGCGCACGATGCTACGCTATGCCATTGAAAAGCTTCATGAGAAAGACAGAAAAAGGTACCTACTGAACTTGGCTTAATCCGAGCAACATATAAAAGATTATCATGAAGAAGTAACCGTTTACAGGATTGCAAAGTCCGATGCGCTTCAAACCACCTAATTATAAGCGTTTACAGGGTGCCGCAGATGCAAGGCGTCGGGTACGCAGACGTACTTTTGTACTTCAAGTGCCCGACAACAAAGCAGATGCGGTGCCCTGTGAACGCTTACAGAAAGAATATCTCGATGACTACCGAGAACCGACCCCGCTGCGGCTGGATGGGCAACGATGAGTTGATGTGTCGTTATCACGATGATGAATGGGGTGTGCCTGTTCACGAGGATCAGCGTTGGTTTGAATACATCGTTCTCGATGCTTTTCAGGCCGGCCTTTCATGGAGGACTGTTTTGCACAAACGCGTCGCCTTTCGGAAGGTGTTCCGCGGCTTTGATCCGATTCGAGTCGCCCGGATGTCTGAAAAAGCCATGGAAAAAGCCTGTCAAAATCCGGCTATCATTCGCAACCGGCTTAAGATCCGCGCGACGGTCAACAATGCCACGGCGTTTCTAAACCTTCAGAAAAAGCACGGTTCCTTCGACGCCTATATCTGGTCGTTCACCAATGGCAGGGTCATTCACAACAACTGGCGGGAATTGGACGAAATCCCCGCCCACACCGAGCTTTCGGATACCGTTAGCAAGGCGCTGAAGAGCGAGGGCTTTTCCTTTGTCGGCACTACCATCTGCTATTCGTTCCTGCAGGCCGGCGGCATTGTCAACGATCATTTGGTGGACTGCTTCAGGTACAAAGAGCTAAAGGGTGGCTGAAATAACCCCATAGTTGCATAAACAACATGACAAATGAAAACAATTCCCTGGAGAAAAATCAAAGCTCTTCCGGCGTGAAGGCCACCACATCGTCTATCTCTGTCGTATCGGCAAAGAGCATCACCAGACGGTCGATACCGAGCGCGTTTCCGGCCGCATCCGGCATGTCTTTCAGGGTTTCCAAAAATCTTTCCGGCATTGAATAGACCGTCAGGCCGGTCTGACGCCGCAACTCTCTTGCCGCGTCGAATCGAGCACGCTGTTCATTCACGTCAGTGAGCTCCGTAAAAGCATTGCAGAGTTCCAAGCCGCCAATGTAAAGCTCGAAGCGCTCGGCCAGCCGCCGATTCGAAGGCTTCAGGCGCGCCAAAGCGCCGCAGGCGGCGGGATAGTCGTAAAGAAACAGTGGTTTTTCGACCCCGAGCCGCGGCTCGATTTCCAGCGCCAAAACTTCTTCAAACCGATTTTCTTCCATTGCCTGTTCTGCGGAAATGCCCGCCAGACGCTCGAAGGCTTCCGCAACCGTCATGCGCGGCCAGGGAAGGGACAAATCGATCGGTCGACCTTGGTAGCACAGCCCATCTCTGAGCCCGATGTTCTCGGTTACTTTGGTTAACAATGCTTCGCACTGGGTCATCATGTCGGAATAACCATGTCCGGACGTGTACCATTCCAACAGGGTCAGCTCCGGCAGGTGCCGGCGTCCTCTCTCATTTCTGCGAAAGCATTTGCAGATCTGAAAGATACGGGGATAACCGGCGGCCAGAAGTTGCTTCATGCACAATTCGGGTGAGGTCTGAAGAAACCAGCTGCCGGACGGCTGGGCGTCGATATGAGCCTCCGGGGCCGGCGCGGGGATCCGGATCGGGGTCTCCACTTCGAGATAGTCGTTTTCGGCGAAAAACTGCCGGACAGTCCGGATGATGCGGGCTCTTAGCCGAAGGTTTTGAAGACAGGCAGCCTGCCGGTATGGCATTGTCATCGAATCGGGAATTTCCTCTTGGTTTTTTTACTTTAAAAAAGCAGGGGAGCGAATTGGGCGCCGATCGATAAGCTATTCAACCGCCTCCCCTTGGGGCTTGTGATGGGTGTGCGCCGCCTCCCAGCGTTTGTCCAGAAAATAGAGGACGGGGACCGTCATCCTGGAAAACAGCAGGGACGCCACCTCGCCGGCCATCAGGGAGATCGCCAGCCCTTGGAAAATCGGGTCGAAGAGAATCACCGACGCACCGACCACCACCGCAGCGGCGGTGAGCATCATGGGACGAAACCTTACCGCACCGGCGTCAATCACGGCCTGGTCGAGGGGCGCCCCCTGCTGCAACCGCAGTTCAATGAAGTCGACCAGGATGATGGAATTGCGCACGACGATGCCCGCACCGGCGATAAAGCCGATCATGGATGTGGCGCTGAAAAAAGCACCGAATGCCCAGTGGGCCGGCAGAATGCCGATCAGCGAAAACGGTATGGCCACCATGATGACCAGCGGTGTGGAATACGACTGGAACCAGCCCACGACCAGCACGAAGATCAGCACCAGCACGACTGCGAAGGCAATGCCCAGGTCGCGAAATACCTCGTAGGTGATGTGCCACTCCCCGTCCCATTTCATGGCGAACTTGCGGTCGCTTTCCGGAACAGCGGCACTGTATTGGGCGATCCGGTAGCCTTCGGGCAAATCGATGGCGTCTATTTTTTGATACATCTCCAGGATGGCGTAAACCGGACTCTCTTTCACACCGGCCACATCCCCGATGACATAGACCACCGGCAGTAGATTTTTGTGGTAGATGCTGCGGTCGATGTTGGTTTTGCGAGGCGTTACCAGACTGGATAGCGGGACCAGTTGACCGTCGTCTCCAGGAAGCTTGAAGCTCTCAAGGCGCCCGATGCCGGCCCGCGCCGCCAGCGGAGACCGAAAATAGATCTGAACGTCTTCCTTTTCCTCCGGCATGTGCATCAGCCCGACGGCCTTGCCCTTGAGAGCGGACTCCAGAGCCTGGTTGATTTGGGCGACCCGGATCCCGTTCAGGGCGGCCTTTTCCTGGTCAGCCGCCAAAACGTAGCGCACCTGGTCTCCTTCCATGTACCAGTCAACGTCTACCACTCCCGGGGTTTCTGTGAAAATCCGCCGGATCTCAAGGGCCAATTCGCGCTGGCGCTTATAATCGGGTCCGTAAACCTCGGCCACGAGGGTCGAAAGAACGGGCGGCCCCGGCGGCACTTCGACCACCTTGACCCTGGCGCCATAGCGATCGGCAATGGCTTTAAGAGGCGCCCGTACTCTCTTGGCAATCTGATGGCTCTGCTGCTGACGGTCCCCCTTGGCCGCCAGGTTGACCTGGATGTCCGCCACATTGGGCCCCTGCCGCAGGTAATAGTGCCGCACCAGGCCGTTGAAGTTGAAAGGGCCGGCGGTGCCGGCATATATCTCGTAGTCCGTTACTTCGTTGACGGTCTCGATGTAATTTCCCATCTCCTGGGCGGCGGCGGTGGTCCCTTCCAGCGTGGCCGTCTGGGGCATGTCGATAATGACCTGGAACTCACTCTTGTTGTCGAACGGGAGCATCTTGACCCGCACCAGGCCGACGACCACCATGGCGCAGGCTAAAAGCAGCATAACCACGACCCCGATCAAAAAGGACCAGCGCCAGACCGGGCGGTGGAGCAAAGGGTCCATGACACGTCGGTAGAGCCGGGTGGCCCAATCCTCCTGCTCATGGTGTCCTGTGGCGTTTACCGACGCGTGTTCTTCACGCCGGATCAGACGCACCGAGGCCCAGGGCGTGACGATAAAAGCCACCAGCAGCGAAAACACCATTGCGGCCGAAGCGCCCACCGGAATCGGTCGCATGTAAGGTCCCATGAGACCCCCGACGAAAGCCATGGGCAGAATGGCGGCGATGACCGTCATGGTCGCCAGAATAGTGGGGTTGCCGACTTCATCCACTGCCTCGATAACCACCGTGAACTTGGATCGCCCCTGGTTCTCGGGGAGCCGATAGTGGCGAGCGATATTCTCTACCACCACGATGGCATCGTCCACCAGAATTCCGATGGAGAAAATCAAGGCGAAAAGCGTAATACGGTTGAGTGTATAACCGTAAAGATAGAAAACGGCCAGTGTCAACGCCAGGGTCACAGGGATGGCAAGGGCCACCACGCCGGATTCCCGGTGTCCGAGGGTAAACCAGATGAGCAGGGTTACCGACACGATGGCAATCAGCATGTGGAGCAGCAACTCGTTCGATTTTTCTTCCGCCGTCTCCCCGTAGTTGCGGGTGATCGTAAATTGGATATCGTCTGGAATGACCGTACCGCGGGCTTCCTTCACCCGGCCGATCACCTTTCGAGCGACGTCGATCGCGTTGGTCCCTTTGCGTTTGCCCACGGTCAGGGTCACCGCCGGCCGGATCCCTTCGGCCGTTCTCCCGGACGGAATATCCTTTTTGGCCGCCGCCGGGCCTGCACCGAAAAACACATATTGATCCGGCTCCTCGGGACCGTCGGTTATAGCGGCGACATCTCTCAAATAAACCGGCCGGCCGTCGTGAACGCCAACCACGACCCGACCGACGTCCTCGGCGTTTCTCAAAAAATATCCGGTATGGACCAGAACCTGGCCGTTCATTGAAGAAGGGAAACTCCCAGCATCGGCCTCCTGATTGGCAGCACGCACGAGATTGATGACCTGTTGATCGGACAGGCCATAGGCGGCCAGACGCACCGGATCCAGTTCGACCCGGACCTGGCGCCGGTAGCCGCCGATGAGAGTGGTAATTGAAACGTTCTTCTCCCGCTTGACCAGATTCTCCGTTTCGGCGGCCACCCGCCGTAACGTGTAGTGATCGGCGCTGTCGCTCCAGAAGGTCAGGGCCAGGATGGGAACGTCATCAATGTAACTGGGTTTGATCAGAGGCGGGGTCACGCAGCAGGGAATGCGGTCCATGTTGGCCATCAGCTTCGACTGGAGCCGGACAATCGACCTTTCTTCGTCCTCGCCCACGAAGAACCGCACCACCACCATCGCCATGCCCGGACTGGAGGTGGAATAAACGTATTCCACACCCGGAATCTCCCACAACAACTTTTCCATGGGGCTGGTAACACGCTGCTCGACCTCTTTGGACGATGCACCCGGCATCTGAACGAAGATGTCGATCATCGGAACGATGATTTGCGGTTCCTCCTCCCGGGGCAAGGCGATGACCGCGGCTGCTCCTAAGAGAATGGCGGCAATGATAATGACGGGCGTAAGCTTTGAATCGATAAAAAACTGGGCGATCTTGCCGGAGGGCCCGACATTCTGGTTCATGAATCGGCCTCCACTTTGGTCCCGTCACTGAAACCCGGAGGCGGGGTGACAACAAACCGCGCGCCTTCCTGCAGACCGGAGAGTACCTCGATGGTGTTTCCCAAACTCTTCCCGGTACGGATCAAGCGGAACCGGGCGATCTGATCGGGGTCAACGATGTAAATCCCCGTCAACTGGCCTTCATGAACCACCGCCGAGGTCGGCACCAGGATCAGGCGGCCGGTGCCGATCGGAACGGCAACCCGGGCGAACACACCGGATCTCAGGTTCGCCGCATCGGGCAAACGGACCTTGACCAGAAAGGACCGACTTTTAGTATCGGCCGCCGGAACGATCGTCGCCACAATCCCGTCCAGCGGCTCGTCGATCAGGCCGGGCACCCGCACGGCCACCGTATCGCCAATACGAACAGACAGGATGTGGCCTTCCGGCAGTTCCAAGTCGACCCGGTAGTTGCCGGTACGTTCGATCTTCACCAAAGGCGTTCCCGGAGCGGCCAGATCACCGACCTCCACCAGCTTGTCGACCATAACGCCATCGTAGGCGGCATTGATAACGGCATCCTTGTGGGTGACCGATGCGGCCGCAACCGCCGCCCGGGCCTGCTGCACCCGGCTGCGGGCGGCCGCCACCATAGAACCGGCCTGGGTCAGTGCCGCCTGCGCTTGCCGATGGCGGGCGGCAACTGTGTCGAACTCCTGCGGCGTTACCGCCTCCTCCCTGAGCATCAGCACATACCGATCGTAATTCAAATGCGCCAA
>JARFQH010000394.1 GCA_029287875.1 Desulfobacteraceae bacterium
CGGCCACCGAGAGCCTCTGAACGATGGGGCTGCTTCCCGATGCAATTCTATACTCCTTGCTTCAGGAAAACCTTGAAAAGGCCCTCCTGATGGGTGTAAAGATCATGAGCAAAACATGGGAACCCACACACACAAAAAAAATGCACCGCGGTCGGTCACCATCGGAATCTTGACGGTTTCCACGACGCGGAGCCTCGAAACCGATGAAAGCGGCAAGTGGATCGAGGGCCGGGCTCTGAATTCAGGGCACTCAGTGGCATGCCGACAAATCGTTCCCGATGATGCGGTCCGCATAGCCGAAACGGTGTCCGCCGTGATTCGGGGGCATCATCCTCAGGTACTTATATTGACCGGCGGCACCGGCATCACGCCTGAGGACGTGACCATCGAAGCCGTGCGCCCGATGCTACAGAAAGAATTGACGGCTTTCGCACCGCTTTTCGCTTTTCTCAGCCACAACGAGATCGGATCGGCCGCCATGCTCTCGCGGGCAACAGCGGGCGTCATCGGAAGCACGGTTGTTTTTTGCTTGCCGGGCAGTCTTAACGCCTGCCGGCTCGCCTGGAATGCCCTCATCTTTCCTGAGCTGGGACATCTTGCACACCACACCCTGAAGAGATAATCTGTAAGCGTTCACAGGGTACCGCATCTGCTTTGTTGTCGGGCACTTGAAGTACAAAAGTACGTCTGTGCGCCCGACGCCTTGCATCTGCGGCACCCTGTAAACGCTTACAATTAGGGGGTTTGAAGCGCATCGGACTTTGCAACCCAGTGAACAGTTGCGATAATCTGTTTATTTGTACGACGGGCCGGCGTGTCAGTGCGGTTTTGACAATAGGTCTTCGGTTGTCGCTCGAGCTTGATTTCGCAACCCGGCATAACCGGCAAGGGAGAGTTTCTTGAGTAAAAAAACCCGATTTCTGACGGCCCTCGTGGCCAACCGGCGGGGGGAGATTTATGACCTCGAAGGCTATGCCGCCGCCGGTATGGCGGGAAATCAATTGGTGCCGCTCGAGCCGGAAAACACGGTCGATATGCCCTTCGGCGGTGAACTGATGTTCCTGCCCGACCGGGTCCCGATCCTCTTAAATCTCCGCAGCGGCCGATTCGAGCAGGTGGCAACGGATCCCTACCGCTGTGGGGAACCGGTTTTTCCGGTGGCGGCTTTCAACTCCCCCGGCTATGTCGTCCGCTGGATCAGTGCCTACGCTGAAAGAGATAACGCCGGCGATCTACCGCTTTTTTCCTACGGCGCCGTGGGGTGGCATCACGGCGGATACCGTTCGGCGGTTTTTCGGGTGGATCGTGAGAGACGGCAGGATCTACGGCTCATGCCCCCCGAGGCCGTCAAGGCCGGCGTTTGGACCAAACGTCGGCAAATGCCCGGCAATCGCTTGAGGGAACACCTGGAGACCTGCGCCCTTGTCTATGGTTGCCCGGCGGCCAAGAATTTTTTCCTCGGGCGCTGCGAAGCACCGCTTCCGACCTCGCAACGGTGCAACGCCCGCTGCCGCGGCTGCCTCTCACATCAAAAGGATAGCGGAATCCCCCATAGCCAGAACCGAATCGATTTCACCCCGACCTCGAAGGAAATTACGGCAGTCGCGCTTGCGCACCTGCGCCAAGTGAAGCGTGGGGTGGTCAGTTTCGGTCAGGGGTGCGAAGGCGACCCCCTGCTGGCGGTCGACGTTATCGCTCCGGCCATCCGTTCGATCCGCGCCGCGACCGGCCGGGGAACGATCAACGTGAACACCAACGGCAGCCGCCCCGCTGCGTTGAACTTTTTGATGGATGCCGGTCTCGACAGCATTCGGATCAGTCTCAACAGCGCCAGGGAGAATTTTTATAATGCTTACTTTCGACCCGGTGGATACCGCTTTTCCGATGTGGTCGCGGGAATCGATCTGGCGCTGCGGCGGCGGGTCCATGTGGCGCTCAATTATTTGAATCTTCCCGGTTTTACGGATACACCGGAAGAGGTCGCAGCCCTCAAACACTTTCTACGCCAGCATCCCGTCCAGATGATACAGTGGCGAAATCTGAACTTCGACCCGATGAGATATTGGGAGATGATGGCAACGATTCTACCGCATGGAGACCCGCTGGGAATGAAAGCCGTGTTCGAGGAGGTGCGATGCGGTTTTCCCCGGATGCGCCACGGTTACTTCAACCCGCCAAAGGAAAAGTTTTCGGATCCGTATCAATAGCCGAGTTAAGCGCCCGGTGTACCGCGACACCGATTTCTTCGGTCGTATATGGTTTTTTTACATAGACACCGGCACCGAGGCGCTGCACTTCCTTTACCAAAACGCTTTCGGAGAATCCGCTGGCGATGATGGCTTTCTGGCCGGGGTTCAGGGCCAGAATCTTGCGGTAGGTTTCGAGACCGTCCATACCGGGTTCCATGATCATATCGAGAACAACCAAATCCACCCGGGCCGTTTTTAGATAATCCACCGCAGCCTCGCCACTGGGGGCTGTAGTAACCGAGTAGCCGAGTTTTTTCAACAATACAGAGGCGATTTCACGCTGTTCGGCTACATCGTCGACGATCAGAATCGATTCGTTGCGGCCCATGTATTTTTCACGGGGAAACGGATCATTCTTGCGAGCGAGGGGTTTGCGTGTCACCGGGAAAAAGAGGGTGAAAGTGGTGCCTCTCTTCGGACGGCTGTTGACATCGACATAGCCCTTGTGATCCTTGACGGTGCCCCAGACCACGGCCATCCCCAGACCGGATCCGCTGCGGCCCATAACCTTTTTAGTGTAGAACGGCTCAAAGATCCGCTCGATGTCGGCGGCAGAGATCCCGATGCCATCGTCGGATACCGACAGGACCACGTATTCCCCTGAGGCTATGGTATCGTATCCTTTGACAGGACGGTCGACATATCGATTTTCGGTCTTGATTCTTATTTCTCCGCCGGCGGGCATGGCTTCGGCTGCATTGTTAACGATGTTCATCAGCGATTTGGAAATATGGATCGGTGAACCGATCATGTTCAATAAATTCGGTGCGGTTTCAACCTTGATGTCGACCTCGGAATACATGGCCCGCATTTTTGCGAATTCAGCGCTTTTCAGATATTCGTCGACGACCTGCTTGAGGTTGATGACCTGCGAGACGGCGACACCGCGTCGGGCCAGCGTCAGAAGGTCCTGAACGATTGCCGAAGCCTTCTCGCCTGATTTTTGAATCGTGAGAATCGGCTTTCTGAGGGGGCTGTCCTCGGGTAGATCCATCAGCAGCAGCTCCGGATAACTGACGATGCCCGATAAAACGTTATTTAAGTCGTGAGCGACGCCGCCGGCCAGCGTGCCGATGGCCTTCATTTTTTCGGCTTGCTGAAGCCGGGCTTCCAGCACCTTGCGCTCTTTTTCCGCGAGGATCTGTCCGGTCACATCCCGGGCGAGACCGCGAAAACCGGTCGGTTCACCGTCGGGGTTGTGAATGAGTGAAACCAGGGCCTGAACAAAGCATTCCGATTTGTCTTTACGGAGCATTTTCCAGTCCAGCGCCCGGGTCGCCTCACCGGTTCGGTAGACCGCATTGAATGTCTGAAAAACCTTTTCAGACGTCACCGCATCCATGAACTGGCTGTAGTTCACCCCGAGCAACTCATTGCGTCCATAGCCGAGCATGCGGCAGGTCGACTCGTTGAGAAACGTCAGATTGCCGCTGAGGTCGACTTCGAAATAACCGTCATCGATGCTCTCGAGGATCGAACGATATTTTTCCTCGCTGACCTGAAGTTTACTGAAAGAGTGAGCATTGGCGATACTGATGGCCGTCTGTGAGGCGACACCCATCAATAAGTTTATGTCGCTTTGGGTGAGCAGGCGCTTCGAATTGACAGTGTCGACAGCCAGGATGCCAAACGATTCTTTTTCATACACCATCGGGACGCAAATCAGGGATTTGACGCCCATTTCCATCGCCATTGCCCGGCTTCTGCGCGAAAGCTTGTCTTGGTCGGCCTTTACGTTCTGCATCAGAAAAGGCTTCTGGTCGAGGAAGGCCCTGACGAAATATCCGCGAGCCTCCGGCCGGTCCAAATGAAAGCTGTTGCTGCGCAGCAGTTTTTCATGCCCTTTGCTGTAGCCGAACCCATCGATGTATTCCAGGCGTGTTTTTTCCGCATTGGCCAGCATGACGACTCCGCGGTCGAAATCAAGCCTCTTGGAAATGGTCCTTATGACCGCGGATATCAATGCGTCGATTTCAATTACGGTCGATGTCGCTTGACCGATTTCCTGGACCAGCTGGGCGTTGCTGTAACGGGCGCTGAGTTGATCGAGATGCTCTTGGGCCGCTGCCTTCTGCGATTGAATGGTTCGGATCAGCTCGCCTTTTTCACATTGGGTTGAAATCAATGACAGCGTCAGAACCGCCGCCAGGCCGACGAGAGTTGCAATCAACCAGTGATGCACTGGAAGGAAGGCCCCAAAGACCAACGAAAGTAAGATAAAGAGAGCAGATGAATAGTTACGGATCCCGGCCCAGAGAAAGGCGGGAGACTTGTCCCAGGAGACGGTGTACCGGCAGCATGCATCCCCGCGATGGAAACATTCCGGGTGGTCGATGCGCGCGAATTTACCGGTAAAAACCTCGGCCATCGCTTCCAGATGTCCGATGCGGTTTTGGCACTGATAGGGTTTTTCCAGGACACCTGGATGCTGTGTAAATGTGGATTCGATCCTGTTTGACCCCAGTTTTCTGGCCGTGTTGACCGTAGCCCGACTGAATTTGTCGACCACTTTACCGGCTGCCAGATAGGCAAGGGCTGGTCCCACGTAGCCGAGGAAATACTGTTTGGCGGCCCCAATCCCGCTGGATGAACTGACATGGCGGCCGGCCTGTCTTGAAATGTCGGCCGCCCCGGTTTTTTCTACAATGACATCGTGAAAGCAATCGACCTGTTCCTGTGTAAACCAATGCGCCGGATCATCTACCTGGTAACGGGTCATGCCGGATTTTTCGAGCAGCTCGTCGCAGTCGACCTGCGGCCAGTGTATTTTCAGGTAATTAAGGTAGGATTTGGTAATTCGGCTGTTATAAATCGGCCCGCTCGCCATTTCCGTTTCGCTCTGTGGGATGCCCAAAACCGTTTACCCTCTTGTCCAATCGGCTTTTGCACTATTTGTGATATCTGCGCAGCGGTTTGACGTTAAAAGGACCATGGCGTATGTTGAGCGGGGCCGCATGAGCTTCGGTGGTACCGAATCGTCAATGCATTGACTGTCGATACAAAAAAAGAGTCACCGCGCTGACACGGGTGGGCCATATGACTTGGGTAAAAGGCGCCGCCTTAAGAGGCCTACTCTTTATTCTTGCAGCTGCACACGAGAAAACTATAAATCAATGCAATAAATATACCGTTATGAAATGGATAGAAGCCAAAGTTGAGTTCGATTGTACCGACACCGATACCGAAACCGCCGTGGACGTCATTGCCGGGGTTTTCTACGACCATGGTCTCAGAGGGGTTGTGATTGACGACCCCGGTTTGGCACCCGCCGAAGACTGGGGGGACGCACCGGTTGTGCGTCCGGAATATCCTGCGGTGACCGGATTTCTGCCTGTGAGTTCCGAGGGTCTTGCGCGCTGCAACAGCCTGCAACTGCAGTTGAAAAACGTGGGCGAACGACACAGCATCGTCACACGCTTACGGTTGAGAGAAATCGACGACGAAGACTGGGCCGAATCCTGGAAGGCGTTCTTCAAACCGGTATGGATCAGCGGCGACATGGTCATCAAACCCTCCTGGGAAACTGTTTCAGCCAAAACGGATACGATCGTTATCGACATCGACCCGGGCATGGCTTTTGGCACCGGAGGGCATCCGACAACCATATTGAGCCTGCGACTGATTCGTGAACACCTGAAAAAAGGGGATGCTTTCCTGGATGTGGGCACCGGTTCCGGGATTCTCGCCATCGGTGCCGCCAAATTGGGTGCCGGATCGATTTGTGCCATCGATGTCGATGAAACGGCCGTCACGGTGGCTGCAGATAATTTCCTCAGAAATGCCCTAAACCGCGACCGCTGCCGGTTGATACGGGGACACTTGGGAGCAGCCATAAAGGAACAATTCGACCTTGTGGCCGCCAACATCCTCACCGATGTTATTCTCGAACTTCTCGACGACCTGCAGCGTGTGTCGAAGCAGGAAGGAATCTTCATTTGTTCCGGAATCATACCACAGCACAAAGAGCGGGTCGTCGCAGCCCTGGAGGACCACCGATTCGATATATTGGCGATCGACAGGCTTGAAAACTGGGTCGGGATTGCCGCCCGCCGGCGGGGGTGATGAACTTATTTTCTATTGATTTCCGGGGCTGTGCGTCATATACCGCCAACGGGCGTTTCCGACGGCGCACGTGCGGATCGCTAAAGGATCGCAAAAAAGTAATTTGATCGAGCCCTAAGTATTGGAATGAAGGGTCATGAAAATAATGAACAAATCGAAAGTGGGTCGGAACGATCCCTGCCCCTGCGGCAGCGGACTGAAATATAAAAAATGCTGCCTCGGAAAAGATGACGGGTCGACGGAGGACAAGCGGACGGCCTACGCAAGAAAATACAAAGTTCGTTTGAAAGATGAGAAGGCCGTCGAAGGCATCCGGATCGCCGGTCGACTGGTTCTGGAAACGCTCGATCTGGTGGAAGCGGTGATCCACCCCGGGACCGTGACCGATGTCATTAACACGCTGGTCCATGAACACACCGTTAAAAAAGGCGGCATACCCGCACCGTTGAATTATCGCGGATTTCCGAAGAGCGTCTGTGTCTCGGTTAATGAAGTGATTTGCCACGGCATTCCTGGAGAACGCGAGCTGCGGGAAGGCGACATCGTCAACGTCGATATCACCACCATACTCGACGGTTATTTTGCCGACGCCAACAAGACCTTTTTCGTTGGTTCGCCGGGGCCGGATGCCCGTAAGATCGTAAACGTAGCCCGGGAGTGCCTGCGGCTCGGAAGGGAAAAGGTTCGCCCCGGTAACACCATCGGCGATATCGGTTTTGCAATTCAGCAATACGCCGAGGGGCAAGGGTGTTCGGTTGTGCGCGAATTCGTCGGACACGGGGTCGGGTTTGAATTTCATGAATCTCCTCAAGTGCCCCATTTCGGCCGCAAGGGCGACGGACTCACCCTGGTGCCCGGCATGGTCTTTACCATCGAGCCGATGATCAACCTCGGTGAGCGCTACCTGAGAGTTCTGGACGACGACTGGACGGCAGTGACGCGTGACGGGTCACTGTCAGCCCAGTTTGAACAGACCATCCTGGTGACCGATGACGGTTATGAAAGTCTGACGCCCTATGATCTGTGAATTGATTCTGCTCCGACCACCGAAATCCGGTCTGCAAACCCATTTTGTTCATCTATTCGTATCTTATTACACCCTCCACGCGCAATGGCACACGGCCCCTTTTTCAATTTCAGCACCTATCGATCGGTCACCACCATTTTGATTCGAAGGAGGCATAATGGCAGCGGAACAAGAATATGGCATCGAGGAATTAACCGGATTCGCAATGGACATTATCCATGGCGTCGGTGAAAAAGCCCTGGCCTTCTACGGCAAGGGGCAGCATCAGACCCGTTTCGACGAAGACCTGGTCACCACAGCGGAGTTGCGGTTGTCCGAATTTTTCAAAACCGAACTGCAGAATCGATTTCCGGGACATCACCTTTTCAAGGACACATTAGAAAGCACGGATTATTCTCATGAAAAGGGACGGTATCTTTGGATTTTCGATCCGCTGGACGGCGTTGCCAATTTTCAGGCCGGTATTCCCATCTGGGGGTGTTCATTGGCCCTGATTGAAAATTTCTGGCCGATTTTCGGCGTTTTTTTTATGCCGGCCACCGGAGATCTTTTCCATGCCCGGGCCGGTCGGGAAGCTTTCTGGGGCAATGAGCGCATTCGGATTTCCGGTATCGATTCCACCAACGAC